>DASVLZ010000131.1:0-9648 GCA_036384615.1 Sediminibacterium sp. | reverse complement strand
TATTGAAAGCATTGAAAGAATCAGGGCTGGACTCACTGCCCGGTGCCGGTGCTGAGATCCTGGTTGACAGGGTTAGAAGGCTGATATCGAAAGGCAAATGCGGTGCCGATGAATGGCTGGATATCATGCACGAAGCACACAAACTCAATATCACCACCAGTGCCACCATGATGTTTGGGCATGTGGAAACACTTGAAGAAAGATTTATACACCTGAACCGCATCCGTGAAGTGCAGAGCCGCAAGCCGGATGATGCAAAAGGCTTCCTTGCTTTTATTCCCTGGACCTTCCAGGATGTGGATACCCTGCTGGCAAGGATCAGGGGCGTGCATAACCTTACTACGCCTGATGAATATATACGCATGATCGCCATCAGCCGCATCATGCTGCCCAATGTAAAGAACATACAGGCGAGCTGGCTTACCGTGGGCAAGCAAACCGCCCAGATATGCCTGCATGCCGGCGCCAATGATTTTGGCAGTATCATGATTGAAGAGAATGTGGTGAGTGCCGCAGGCGCCCCGCACCGCTTCACCTACCGTACCATGCAGGATGCCATCCGCGAAGCCGGCTTTGAACCCCAGCTCCGCAACCAGCAGTATGAGTGGAGAGAGGTGCCGGAGATGATACAGGAGCAGGTGATCGACTATTAGGAAGGTTGGAGTCTGAAGCGGGCTAAATCACATCCCCGGACTTCAGATCCCTGTCTTCAGTCTTTTAACACTTTTCGCTTTCTTTTTTTTCCCGAAACGATTATATTCGTAGACCTTAACACCTGTTTATGCGTTCAAGATATGCCGTAGTGCTGCTGATACTGGCCGTTGCCATGGCAACTTCTGCCTATATACTCGCAAAAACAAAGGCCGATCATCATACCTGCGAGGACAAATCCGGCCCCTGCCGAAGTAAAACTCCCGCGGAGCCCTCACCCGGAGGCGGCGTTGATATTTACGAGGTATCTTACAATCATTACATCGTTTCCAGTTTCCGCTGATCCGGTAATTTTGCCGCTTTCACAAGGCGCCGGGATTTTTTTTCTTCCTTTGTAACAAATTGCAGGCTGCTTCGTATAACCCTGTATAAGGCAAGCATTTTCAGAACCTTTGCTGCTTATGACCGAGAAAGAATATAACCTGTGTGTGAGTCAGTACGCCGACAATGTGTACAGGTTCATCGTGAAGAATCTCCGGCATGATGAGGATGCAAGGGATATTGTTCAGACCGCTTTTGAGAAATTATGGCGTAACCGCGATACCGTGGACGCCGAAAAGTCCAAATCCTACCTGTTTACCGTTGCGTATAACCAGATGATAGACCATATCAGGAAGCATAAACGCATACAATTGCAGGATGAATTTGCCGAAGATGGCAAGATGCAGTACCAGCCATCCGGCAGCGACCTGAAAAAAACACTGATGGATGCGCTGAACAGGCTCAATGAAACACAACGCAGCCTGGTAATGCTGAAGGATTATGAAGGATACAGTTACGAAGAAATAGGCGTGATCATGGGACTGAATGAAAGCCAGGTGAAAGTATACCTGCACAGGGCCAGGCTGAGTTTGCGGAATTACCTGGTAAGCCCTGAGAACGTGCGATAATAAACACCTTATTATAAACCCTTATCTTACAAACCACATTCGTGAAACCAGGCATTAACATACACAATTACGGGGAGTTCTTCCTGCTGTATGTAGATGGTGAGCTGTCTGCTGAAGACAGGGCGGCTGTGGAGCGCTTTATACAGGAAACCCCCCACCTGGCGGCAGAACTGCAGATGCTGAAGCAATCCGTATTGCAGCCGGAGCAAGTGTTGTTTACGGATAAGGAACTGCTGTACAGGAACGGTGATGACGGTATTCATGCGGATAATTATGAAACCCGGTTCCTGTTGTATGTAGATAATGAACTGGATGCACCTGCGAGGGAAGAAGTGGAAACCTTTGTATTGCAGCACCCCGCGTTGCAGGAACCTTTTCTTCAGCTGAAACAGGCAAAACTGGAACCGGAAACCATTGTATTCCCTGATAAAGCATCCCTGTACAGGAAGGAAGAAAAAGAGCGCCGCGTGTTTTATATCGGGTGGCAGCGTGTAGCCGTGGCAGCAGCCTTTATAGGACTGGTAGTACTGGCCGGCAGGATGTTCTCCGGCAATGGAGAAGAAACCAGCGGAGGGGCCGTGGTGGCTTCGGCCGGTCAACCGCAACCGCAGGCAGTACAGCAACCATCAGCAACAACTGCGCAGCAGCCTGCTGCTACAGTAAAGGAACAGGCGCCGCTAACCGCATCACTCGCACAGGACCGGCAGAATAAGCGTGTGCAGCAACCTTCCGCAACCCAGGTTTCGGAACCTGTGAATACACCTGCCCTGGCAGAAACAACCAGCGGGTTACAGGAGCAGACCGCAGGTATTGTACATAATGATATCCCACCTGTAAGCACCATAGCCGGCGGAGTGGAAGATGTTTTCAAAAAAGAAAAAACAGTGCAATCCGTTCAGCCGGCCACACAGCTTGCTGTTAACCTGCCCGAAACCTTACAGAATACAGAAGCGATACATGCAAAAAATACCCAGCCAAACGATGCTATGGCCATGACTGCGCAGCCGGCCGTATACCGGGAGCTGGATATTGATGAAGGCGATGACCGGAAAAGCCTGTATGTAGGATCGCTCGAGATCAACAAAGACAAACTCCGCGGGTTATTCCGCAAGGCCACCAGTCTCTTCAGGGGAAAGGCGAAAGAAGATGAAAAAACTGATAATGCACCTTCCCATTCACGGTTATTACCATAACGAAACCCAACAACAGATATGAAACGTTTATTATTTTCAGCAGCGGTACTGCTGATAACAGGAACAGCTTTTGCCCAGGCAGATACTACTGCCAAAACCACGGATACAGTGCGGGTAGGCAATTTTATCATCATCAAGAAAAAAGGATCCAGCTCTGATAACGATAACGAAAGAGTGGTGACCCGCTCTTCCGGAACAGAATACAGGATCGAGCGCCGTTACCGCAGGGGCAGGAATATCAGCACCAACTGGTTCATCTTTGACCTCGGCTTTACCAATATGCGCGATATGACGGATTATACCGCTGCACAAGCCGGTGGTTATTTTAAAACATTGCGCCCTGCCGATGGCGCCGTATCGCAAAACAGTTATAAACTCATCAATGGCAAATCCAGCAATGTGAATATCTGGTTCTTCATGCAGAAGCTGAATGTGATCAAACATGTGGTGAACCTGAAATACGGCCTGGGTCTTGAAATGTATAATTTCCGCTACGATACACGCCTCAGCTACCGCAACGATCCGCAGCCATATGTATTCAATGATTCGGTAGCATTTACCAAGAACAAGCTGTACGTGGAATACCTTACCGTTCCTTTCATGATCAATATCAATACTACTCCCGACAGCCGCCGCGGCCTCAGCTTCAGCGCGGGTGTAAGTGCGGGCTATCTTACCAACAGCCGCAATAAACAGGTGAGTGGCGAGCGCGGAAAACAGAAATACAGGGGCGATTTCAACTTTGAACCCTGGCGTTTTGCCGCCATAGGCGAAATAGGCCTTGGTCCTGTACGCCTCTACGGCACTTATAGCCTCAACCGTCTTCAGAAAGACATTACCCGTGTTGAGCAATACCCGTATGCAGTGGGAATACGGTTTAGTAATTGGTAAAAGTTGCTGCACCGCTAACACCTCCTTAACTTAAATTTTGGTGAATTAGCAGGAGCGAAACAATTGGATGGTATAGTTTGGTTTTCAAATCCTGACACCATGAAACCAACTACCCTGAAACCGGTATTACCCGGTGTTCTGCGTACGCCTCTCTATCTCTCACTGATAGGTGTTGTTGCAGTAACTTCCACTTCCTTCAAGAAAAAACTTCCCGCCATTTCACATCCAACACGTAACAGTTATTACGTGGTGGTTACCAAGAACAGGTATGAACTGAAAGTATTTGATTCAACCGGCGACTGGATCGTTACATACCCGGTTGTATTCGGCAACAAAGACCTGGGAGATAAAATGATGGAAGGCGACAGGAAAACCCCCGAAGGCGTTTTTCATATTGCAGCAAAAAGAAAACATGAAAAATGGAACTCATTCCTGCTGCTCGATTATCCCACCCAGGAAAGCGTTGAAAAATTCAACCGGAGAAAAGCATCGGGAGTAATTCCCTCCAGCGCGCGCATCGGCGGAGCCATTGGCATACACGGCACCTGGCCCAATGAAGATTATGCCATTGACCAGTACCAGAACTGGACCGAAGGCTGCATCAGCACCAAGAACACATATATCCGCGAAATCTTTAACCTCCTGCCCGTAGGAACCCGGATAGAGATCAGAAGATAGCAGATTGCTAATTGCAGATTGAAAAAACCAATCTGCAATCTGCAATCCCCCTTCTGCAATTCCCCTTAGTCTATCTTACTTGCATTAAAATAAGGATGCAGTACCCGGGGCAGGGTGATGCCGTTTTCTTTCTGGTTATTTTCCAGCAGGCAGGCTACGATCCTGGGCAATGCCAGGGAACTGCCGTTGAGTGAATGGGTGAGCTGCATTTTACCCTCTGCATCTTTATAGCGGCATTTCAGGCGGTTGGTCTGGTAGCTTTCAAAATTACTTACACTGCTTACCTCGAGCCAGCGGTCCTGCGCGGCGCTGTATACTTCAAAGTCGTACGTAATGGCGCTGGTAAAGCCCATATCGCCGCCGCAGAGCAGCAGTATCCTGTATGGCAGCTCGAGTGATTGCAGCAGCTTTTCTACATGCTCTACCATTTCATCCAGCACCGCATGACTTTGGGCCGGCTCGGTGATCTGTATGATCTCTACTTTCTCAAACTGGTGCACCCGGTTCAGTCCCCGCACATCCTTGCCAAAACTTCCTGCCTCGCGGCGGAAACAGGGTGAGTAGGCGGTCATTTTAATGGGCAGCTCTTCCTGTTTTACGATGGTATCCCGGTAAATATTGGTTACGGGCACTTCGGCAGTGGGGATAAGGAAAAAATTATCGTCTTTGGCATGGTACATCTGTCCCTCCTTATCGGGCAGCTGCCCGGTGGCAAAGGCGCTGGCCTCGTTCACCATAAAGGGAGGAATGTATTCCGTATAACCTGCAACGGTATTGTAATCGAGAAAATACTGGATCAATGCGCGCTGCAGCCTGGCACCTTTGCCTTTGTACAAAGGAAAACCGCTGCCGGTGATCTTGGCGCCGGTCTCGAAATCGATCAGGTCGTATTTTTTGATCAGGTCCCAGTGCGGAAGTGCATCGGCAGGCAGTTCGGGTTTGGTACCGCCTTCCCTCACCACCAGGTTATCTTCCGGCGACTTGCCTTCAGGCACTTTAGCGGCAGGCAGGTTGGGCAGCAGCACCAGGGTATCCTGCAACTCTTTTTCCACGCGGGCCATTTGTTCTTTCAGCGGTTCCAGCGCTGTCTTCCAGCCGGCAACGGATGTTTTATGCGCTTCCGCCTCTTCTTTTTTGCCCTGCGCCATCAGTTTGCCGATCTCTTTGGAAGCGGCATTCACCTTTGCCTGCGTGGTATCAAACTCCATCTGCAGTTTCTTGCGCTCATCGTCCAGCGAAATGATGGTATCCACCAGCCCAGGCTGTTTGAATTGTTTCACAGCCAGTCTTTTCTTCACATCATCAATATCATTACGCAAAACATGCAGAGAGAGCATAAGGAGAGTCGTTTCGGGCAAAGATACGTGAGTTATCGTGAGTCATCGTGAGTTGGCGTGAGTCATCGTGAGTTTTCAGGGCAACTCACGACAACTCACGCTAACTCACGTTCTCACGCTAACTCACGTTCTCACGCCAACTCACGCCAACTCACGTATTTTTGCCCCCATGATACTATCTGATGACCTGCAACAGCGGTGGTGGAACCTGGAAGCGAAACTGGTGGAGCGTTTTGGGAAAAAACCTGATATGGAAGCGATCCTGTTCCTGATAGGCATGCAGGAAACGGGCTTTATGAAGGAAAAGATATCGAAGGAGCAGAAACAGGACCTGATGCATGTGGCCGTATGCACATTACTGGCCCCCAGCGGGTATTACCTCCTCGAGGGCACCGATGCCGATGGCTGGCCCCATTTCAGGCAGTTGAAGGAACTGCCCGCCCTGAACCTTATAGAACAGGAGAATTTTCTCAGGGACCATGTATTGCTGTATTTCGAGCAGCAGGGGTTCTAAAAAGACCTGGGACTGTTCCGGCGCTTCCTTAGTAGAAGCCCGGTAGAACCTTAGTAGAAGCTTAGTAGAACCTAAGTAGAACGAAAGTAGAACCTAAGTAGAAGAAAGTAGAACCTTAGTAGAAGGATTTTCTTTTCTTTGCAGCCTAAACCACACCTTATGAATTTTCCGGCAGAATTCCGCTACACCAAGGACCATGAATGGATCCGTCTGGAAGGTAATGTAGCCACCATCGGCATCACTGATTTTGCGCAGCATGAACTGGGCGATATTGTGTATGTGGATATCAATACGGTAGGCAAGGCCCTGGCGGCAGAAGCCGTTTTTGGTACGGTAGAAGCGGTTAAGACCGTGAGCGACCTGTTCCTGCCCATCGCCGGCACCATTACCGAAGTGAACCCGCAGCTGGAAAAACAGCCCGAACTGGTAAACACAGACCCCTATGGCAACGGCTGGATGGTGAAGATGACCGTGGATAATACCGATGCAGTAGCAGGCCTGATGGACAGCGCCGCTTATGCAGCCATGGTAGGGTAAAAAACCTGTGAATTGACATTCTCCCGATTTATTGCGGCTATTGTATGGTGGATAATGATCACCATACTGTTATGCCTGCCGGGGTCTACGATCCCGAAAAGCACGTTCCTGCAGGCAATACATGCCGATAAGTGGGTGCATATCCTGCTTTTTTTTACCGGCACATGCCTGCTGGCATGGCCTGCCCTCCGTTCAGGCTTGCCGCAACGGAAAAAGATGGCCTGGTTCTGCCTCGTAACGGCATCGGGCATTCTATTCGGTATTTCCATGGAATTTGTGCAGGAGTATTGGGTCATTAACCGCTCTTTTGAACTGGCGGATATTTTCGCCGACAGTGCAGGCTGCCTGCTGGCATTGGCAGTAGTGGTCATCAGGGGCAAAAAAATTGGTCCCGATAGAAATCGGGACCGCAACCAAAACTAACTGCTTATGAGAAAATTGTTATAAATGCCTCTGTTATCTGTAACGCAATTCCTATGCCATCTTCCCTTCCTCTTTTGTTAACGGAATCTAAAAGATCCCTTAACCCTCTTTGCGTTCTTCTTGGTACAAAGTTCTATACAATAGAGCCAAAACGCTGTCAATAGTTTACCAATGAAATGTTAAACCCCTTCCCCAAAACGGGAATCCGGCGGGGAAAAAAATCAGCATTTTGCTGTGCAATCGTTTTTGCAGCGAAAGAAGAGCCGTTGCTTCAACTGCCGTACTTTTACAGCCATGGCTTATTTCAATTGGAACGACAGTGTGAACCTGCTTGGTAAACTAACGCCGCGCAGGTTATGGAATGCCGCTAAAGTGTACAGCAGCTACCATCTGAGCAGGCTGCTGCGCAGGCCGGTGCAATGGGGGTATCCCATATCCATTTCCTTTGAGCCTACCACTTCCTGCAACCTGCGCTGCCCGGAATGCCCGAGCGGAATGAGGGCATTTACCCGCCCCACAGGCATGCTCGATCAAAGCTTTTTCAGGCAAACCATCGATGATATCCATAAGGAATTGCTTTACCTGATCTTTTACTTCCAGGGCGAGCCCTACCTGAACCCGGCTTTCCTGGATATGGTGAGCTATGCACACAGCAAAGGCATCTATACGGCCACATCTACCAATGCCCATTACCTTACCGATGAGAAGGCAAAGAAGACGGTGGAAAGCGGGCTCGACAGGCTGATCATTTCCATCGATGGCACCACGCAGGATGTGTACCAGCAATACCGTGTGGGCGGAAAACTGGAGAAAGTGCTGGAAGGAGCAAGGAATATCGTGAAATGGAAAAAAGAACTGAAGAGCAAAACCCCGTTTGTATTCTTCCAGTTTCTCGTGGTAAGGCCCAATGAGCACCAGATAGAAGAGATCAAACAGCTTGGCAGGGAAACAGGTGTTGACCAGGTACGGTTCAAGACCGCGCAGGTATACGATTACGAACATGACCCGCATCAGCTGATACCCACTATCAGCAAATACAGTCGCTATAAAAAAGATGCTGCCGGGAATACCACTGTCAGGAACGGCCTTAGCAACCACTGCTGGAAGCTATGGCATGCCAATGTGATCACCTGGGACGGGCTGGTGGTACCCTGCTGTTTTGATAAGGATGCCATGCACAGGCTGGGGAACCTGCAGGTGCAGGGATTTAAAGAGGTATGGAATAATGATAATTACCGCCAGTTCCGGCGCGAGCTCATGACCAGCCGGAAAAACATAGATATCTGCGCCAACTGCAGCGAAGGGCTTTCTGTTTGGGAAGACTAACTTTCGTATCTTCCACCCTCGGCTCGCCAATATCCACGCGAGTGAGCTACTATGGGCATAGAAAAAGATATCCAGCAACAATCTTTTCGCAATGAACACCAGAAGGCTGCGGTGAATATCCTGTTCTCCAGCGGCTGGCTGAATGAGCATATAAAACATTTTTTTGAGAAAGAGGATATCACTTCACAGCAATATAATATCCTGCGTATTCTCCGCGGTGCCGACAGGCCCATGAGCACATTACAGATAAGGGAACGAATGCTCGATAAAATGAGCGATACCAGCCGCATCGTGGAGAGGCTGCTGAAAAAAAACCTGGTAGAAAAAAAAGTATGTGCAGCGGATAAACGCCTGGTAGATGTGAGCATTTCCAAAAAAGGACTGGCCCTGCTGGTAAGGCTCGATGAAAAAAACGACCAGCTGGACAGCATCCTGCACGGCCTTACGCATGATGAAGCTAAAACGCTCAATACCCTGCTGGATAAGATGCGGGACGGGGCCGGTTAATGTTTTGTGAATTACACCGCTCCTACCGTATTATCATCCACAATAGCTTCCGCAGCCGCACACAGATTCTATCTTCGCAGTATGAAGCAACTGTGCATCCTGTTTACCTGCCTGCTTACAGGCAGCAGCATCCTTACAGCGCAACCCCTTACTCCCAATTATGAATTCAGGGGCGTATGGGTGGCAACCGTGGAAAATATCGACTGGCCCGCCAGGAAAAATATGACCGTGGCCGAACAGAAAGCCGATTTCATCAGATTGCTGGATATGCATGCCGCCAACAATATGAATGTGATGATCGTGCAGGTGCGGCCGGCTGCAGATGCCATGTATCCCTCGCCACTGGAACCCTGGAGCGAATACCTTACCGGGAAGCAGGGACAGGGTCCCGTACCTTATTACGATCCCCTGCAGTTTATGATAGAAGAAACACATAGGAGGGGCATGGAGTTTCATGCCTGGCTGAACCCTTACAGGGCAGTGTTCAGCATGAAAACATCTTCCATTGCTCCCAACCACCTTACCCGTACACATCCTGAAATGTTTCTTGTGTATGGCAACAAAAAAGAAGGCTATAAAAAATACTTCAACCCCGGCCTGCCTGAAACCATGCAGCATACGGTAAAGGTTGTGAAAGACCT
>DASVLZ010000130.1:0-4245 GCA_036384615.1 Sediminibacterium sp. | reverse complement strand
TGTGATTGGTAGGCGGTGTTGAAAAGGTTGTTGATGGCCAGGCTGAGATGACAGGTGTTTTTTCCTTTTGCATTTAGGAAGCCAAGCCCGGCGCTTATATTGAACAGTGCATAACCGGCGGTAGCTGTTTCGGTATTGTCTACCGCATAGAAACGGTTTTGTGTGGCATTGGTTTCCAGTTCTGCCTGTAGGAACCTGTCGGCACCTGCCTTCTTCCCATCGGAGCCGATCCGCAGACGGCTGACGGTTTTAAAAGGGGGGATCAGGGGAAGGTATTTTGCATCATCACCCAGCAGTTTTAAAGATGTATTGTCTGTATTCACGCCGCGGATGAATGAGATACTTTGTTGCCACTGCAGCCATTTCCAGTTGCGGGGATGTATGGTCCAGCCGGCTTCTGCGCCATAAATTTTTGCGCTGCCCTGCCGGTACTGGTAAGTGAAATTTCCCGGAACGATCTCGAGCGGCCGGCCATTTGCATCAAAAAGTTTCTGCAGGAAAATATAGTTGCTGATACTGTTGTGAAAGAGTTCCAGGCTGATATCCGCATCAGGATAATCCAGGAAAAGACCGATATCGGGCTGCCAGTTAAATTCCGGTGCAAAATTCCTGTTGCCGATATAATAAATCCGGGCCCCGGGATCCAGCCCATCGGAGCCGATCTCGGGAATGGAAGGACAACGATATCCCCTGGCAAGATTGGCCTTGATGGTCATGCTGCCCGATGCATTGAACACCACACCTATACTGCCCGATATGCCGTTGAAGGTTTTCCTGTATGCCGGAAAATTCAGTGTGGCCAGTGCTGTATCCGGGTATACTGCCTGCTTCATAAATCCGCCGGCCGTGCTGCGGGTGTAAAAATCATTCCAGCGAACTTTCCTGCTGTCGATGCGTATACCGCCTGTGATCACCCATTTGCTGAATTCTTTTTTCGCTATCGTGTAAGCGCCTATATCGAACAGGTTGTAATCAGGTATGGGAAAATCTGTGGCATCCCGGTTCCTGTTAACCTGGTACATACCATTCACACCCAAAGAAAGGCGCAGGCCATTCCATTCCGGGAAACCATATTTCAGTTCGTAATTGTATGTGTTAAGCCTGAGGTCCAGTCCCGGCTGGTATACGGCGGAAGGATGGTTGTATTCCCTGCGCCTGCTTTGCTGGAAGCCCATTAATGTATTCAGTTCTCCTTTGCCGATACGCCAGAAGCTTTTGTGATAGATGCGCACATGTTGTATATGCTGGTACAGGGGAGAGAGGGTGTAGGTAAACAACCTGTTGGCAGGCACCCGTGGGCGGTTGCGGATATTATCTGTGGCAGCTTCATTTACCTGGTAAGTGAAATCCCTCGTGAGGGAATCACGGCTGCCATCAGGTATTTCCTGCAGGTTGTTATAGGAATTGAAGTGCCAGTAGTTCCTGCTGTTCGTTTTTTCAATGCCGGCCATGGCAGCCATATTCCATTCCCTGAAGCCTGTGTTATATACCCTTCCGTCAACAGCATTGCGGTAGTTGCCGGCGCGTTTATCCGACAGGCGCATACTCCATATCCATGCTTTATGGCGCTGGTTAAGGGAGGCGCTGATGCCGGCCATACCATTGTTGGATTGGTATTCTGTTACAGCATCGCCGTGCAATTTGTTATCGTTTATGGCAGGCAATGCCGGGATGAGGTTCACCACACCGGCAATGGCATCGGATCCATACATCAGGCTGGCGGGGCCTTTTACCACTTCGGCCCTGGCAAGGCCGTACTGGTCTATCTCCACACCATGTTCTTCGCCCCATTGCTGTCCTTCCTGCCGCAGGCCATCATAGAGAGTAAGTACCCTTGTATATCCCAGGCCGCGGATCAATGGTTTGCTGATATTAGGCCCTGTAGTGATGGCGCTGATACCGGGTACGGATTTCAATACGGCATCGATCACATTGGAACTGGTGTTGCGGTTCATTTCTTTTTGTGAGACGATAGCTATGGACACCGGTGTGCGCCTGATATGTGAAGCCGATGCCACAGCCGTTACCACCACCTGCTCCAGTTCCATTTCCGAGGATATAAGGATGAAGGAGGCTGTTCCTGGTATGCGGATGTTTTTTACGAGATCATGGTACCCGGTATGGGTAATGCGTATGCGGTAATTGCCTGGTGCAAGCGATACCGTAAAACGGCCGGTACTGTCTGCAGGCAGATGCTTTCCCGTTGCGGCAATATGAATAGAAGCGGGCAGAGGCCTGTTGCCGCTGTCGCGCACGGTTCCGGTAAATATTTGCGGTAGTATGATGCTATCCTGTGCATATACTCCATTGCCCAGCCAGAAGCATATACCTATCAGTAGTAATCTGTTTATCAAAATTAATTTTTAGACAAATCTAAAAATTAATTTTGATAAGTAGGTGTATATACTTTTCAGTTAGCCATAAAAGGACTGATTCCCAATCAGGGAAAAGCCAGCAACAGTATTTTATGAGGATATATTCTGAAGCGAAACCGGTTGACTAAGAGAAGGGGATGCAAAACAAACCGGTTGAATGGGCTCACGTGAGCCAATTATGAGCCCATTCATTTGGCTTTAATTATTTTACTATCAATGATATACGACTCATCGAAAGTGATCTGGTGCGATTCTGGTGCGTATCTGGTGCGATTTGAGATCGTCCTGGGAAGCTCCTGAGAATGGCCGGGGCTATGAGAAGCGCCACAACTACTCCGGTGCCTGTGGAAGGTCAAATTGATGGGAGCCTGATACACTGAGAATGGCATGTGAGAATGGCATGCTTGATTCTGCGTAGATAACCCCAACTTTTAAGTTGGGGACACCGGCATACTATTTCGCAAAGGGCTTTAGCCCAAAATGCTTCCCGCAAGGGCACCTGCATATAATATAGTACTAATCAAGCTGTATTAGCTATTATATTAGTTACTGCACAATCCAATCAAATTGACCCACTCATTCCGGAGCAAACTGACCCGAATTTTTGCTGGCGTAAAATTGCATAATCCGTTTCTATCTTCTCTTTCGGTTGCCGCATAACATTCCCTGGTATCGTTCTCTTACATATACGTCACTGTCATTACCATTGCACCTATTGTGTGCATGCATTATATAATGCTTACCAATCAATGATTACAGCATAGTGTTATTGTCTTGATGTCATCTGCAGCGGATTGAATGACCGCGGTCATTCAATTTTAAAAGCGAAAAACAAATGTTGGAGTGAGATATAACTGGCTCAATTTGGAGCGGATAAGATGGGTCAGTTTCGACCGGATATCATTGGTACATCAAAACCGGAATTACTGGATCAATGCGATCGGATTTTGCACACTCCACTAAATTACAGCCTTTTTTGCGCTTTATACCCCGTTTAAATACGGTAGCGGAGGACTGTATCTCTAGAAGATTTGAAAGGGGAACCGCACAAGTCCTAAATTTAGTACTTATTCATTCTCAATACTATATGTAGCGTAGTTAAAATACAGTACATGTAGCAATAATAAAGAAGCATTTACGTTATATGAAAATTTAATGTGAAATGCTATGTTGTATGAGTATTGCCTGTTAGTTTAGAGTTACCTTTGCAATTAGTTATGACAGCTTACGACTTAGCACATATTGTTACCCATTACGTCAATCAAAAAGGCGATTCTGTATCTCACAAAAAGTTACAGAAGTTGCTGTATTACGTAGAGGCGTGGCATTTAGTACACATGGGCGGCCCTATATTAGATGAAGAATTTGAAGCATGGGTTCATGGCCCAGTTATCCCATCTCTTTATCAATCATTAAAACAATATGGATTTAATGATTTAAATGTCATACATGATGTAGAGGGAGGTAATATTGATAAACTGATAGATGACATCATTAAAAATAATGACCTCTCTGAAGATCAACAGGATTTGATTGAACAAGTCTTAGATAAGTATGGTATTAAAACATCTTTTGCTCTTGAAATGATGACCCATCAAGAAGCTCCGTGGGTTGAGGCAAGAGGTGGCATCCCCCCCCATCAAAATTGCAATACCATTATCTCTAAGGAGAGAATGAAACAATTCTATTCTTCTTTAATAGATGGATGACAATAAAAAAAAGAAGAAATTCCAAATCGTTGAAACAAAATCAATTCCTTCTCAAGAAAAATACAAACTTGGAGAAGTTGGGATGTCTTTTTATGATATAAAGAATTTTAGACCTGTTTTTGCGTTTGATTATTTATCTCTAAATGGGAATGACTACTGCT
>DASVLZ010000129.1:0-3687 GCA_036384615.1 Sediminibacterium sp. | reverse complement strand
AAGATGAAGATCAACTATCCCACAGAGGAAAAAGGACAGCTGTACATACAGGGTATCAGCCTTATGCTGTATATCGGGTGCGTGGGCATTGTCTTGTATTTCCAGAAATCGGCCAATATGGGTGCTGCATACGGGCTGGCGATCACTATGTGCATGATCAGCACATCTATACTGTTTGCCAATTACCTCGTAAGCAGGCGCGCCAGTTCATGGCTGATCTATCTCTACCTGGCAGTATATCTTACCATAGAATCATCTTTCCTCATTGCCAACCTGGAGAAATTCATGCACGGCGGTTATGTAACGCTGATAGTGGGCGGCGCTCTGTTCGTGGTGATGTATGTATGGTTCCGCAGCCGCAAGATCAAGAACCGTTACGTGGAATTTGTGCGGCTGGAGCATTACCTGCCTATGATACAGGAACTGAGTAATGACCGAAGCATTTCCAAGTATGCCACGCACCTGGTATATATGACCAGTGCCAACAACCCGAAAGAGATCGAGCATAAGATCATCTATTCCATCCTCAACAAGAAGCCCAAGCGGGCAGATATCTACTGGTTCGTACATGTGGATGTACTGGATGATCCCTACACTTCCGAATTCTCAGTGGAACATATCATTCCCAACGATATCATACGCATTGAATTCCGCCTCGGCTTCCGCGTGGAGCAGCGCGTGAACCTCATGTTCCGGAGAGTGGTGGAAGAACTGGTGAACAACAATGAAGTGAATATCACCAGCCGCTACGAAAGCCTGGAACGGAATAATGTGGTGGGCGATTTCCAGTTTATCGTACTCGAGAAATACCTGAGCCAGGACAATGAACTTCCTTTCATGGAAAAAATGATCATGAAGCTGTATTTCTGGCTTAAGGAAGTGAGCCTCGGCGAAGAACGCGGTTTTGGTCTTGACCCCAGCAATGTAACCGTGGAAAAATTCCCCCTCATCGTAGCTCCCGTTTCCAGGTTCAACCTGAAACGGGTGTATCATGACGGGAATGAATTTGAGTAGTTGATCAGCCACCCTCTCCTCTATATCATCCTTATCTACATCGCTATTGCGGTGCTGGTGTATTTTGTGCAGGAGCGGTTAATTTTCAAGCCGGAGAAACTGCCGCAGGATTTTGCATACAAATATGATATCCCTTTTGAAGAATTGTTTTTTGATGTGGCGCCGGGAATACGCATCAACGGATTGCATTTTTATTGCGATCAGCCCAAAGGCCTGGTGTTGTACCTGCATGGCAATTCCAAAAGCATTAAAGGATGGGCGAAGTATGCAAGGGATTTTTACCGGTACCAGTATGATGTGGTGCTGGTAGATTACCGCGGCTTCGGGAAAAGCACGGGCAAACGCAGCGAGAAGGAAATGTTGTCGGATATGCAGCATGTATATGAGCAATTGCTGAAAGGCCATGCAGAGCACGACATGATCGTATACGGCCGCAGCCTCGGCAGCGGCTTTGCCGCCAAGCTTGCAGCAGATAATAAGCCGCGCTACCTGATACTGGATGCGCCGTATTTCAGTTTCATCAAAGTGGTGGAAAGGTTTGTACCCATCTTCCCGCATAAATGGATACTGCGGTACCACCTGCATACGGATAAATGGATCCGGAAAGTAAACTGCCATACCTATATACTGCACGGCACCCGTGACTGGCTGATACCCATCCGCCACAGCGAAAAACTGCAGCAGCTCAATCCCGGCAAGATCACCTTGATACGCATTCATGGCGGGGGACATAATAACCTGCCTTCCTTTCCGGAATACCATGCTTTTATCAGGGATATCCTGAAAGTGTGAAAGAGAGAGAATTGCAGATGGCAGATGGGCGATTGCAGATTATAAAAAAGAAATTTTCTTCCGGGGCTTACCTTTGCGGGAGTGAAGAAGAAAAAAATACTCCGCATAGCCGGTATTGTCATCATTATTTATTGCCTGGGAGGCTGTGCCCTGTATTTTTTGCAGGATACCGTGCTGCTGCATCCACAGAAAGTAGGCGCCGATAGTGTATACCGTTTCAGTCAGCCGTTTACGGAAACCGAGATCGAGCAGGACAGGGATACGAAGTATGATATCATCCAGTTCCTCACGAAGGATACCGTTAAGAAAGGGCTTGTGCTGTATTTCCACGGCAACCAAACTAATGTAACGCGTTATGCGGATTATGCAGAGTGGTTCACGCGCAATGGGTATGATGTGTGGATGCCGGACTACCCGGGTTTCGGCAAATCCACGGGGCAGTTTACCGAACAGGCTTTGTATGATGAAGCATTACAGGTGTATAAACTCGCGCGCAATATTTACCAGCCTTCACAGATCATCATCTACGGCAAATCGCTGGGAACAGGCATTGCAGCGCAGCTGGCTTCTGTGCGTGATTGCAAACGCCTGGTACTTGAAACACCGTATTACAGCATCCCTTCCCTGTTCAGGCCCTGGCTTTTCATGTACCCGCTCGAATCGATCCTTCGCCTGCAGATACCTACTTACCAATACCTGCAGAAAGTAACCGCCCCTATTACCATTTTTCACGGTACTTCCGACTGGACCATCCCCTACCGCAATGCCAAACGCCTGCAGCAATACCTCAAACCCGGCGATGAATTCATCACCATCCCAGGCGGCTCCCACAATGACCTCGGCAATTTCTCTTTATTGCAACAAAGAATAAACGCCTTGTAATTAGCTAATGTGCTGATTAGCTGATGTGCTAATGAGAACGCTGACCAAAAAGCCTGACAATGAAATATTGTTACAACTGTATTCCCTGTACAAACAGGCTAAGGAAGGAGATGCGCCGGCCGACGGCCACGCCAACCTGTTTGACTTCGTTGCCAAATTCAAACACGAAGCCTGGACCAAACTGAAAGGCCTCCCCAAAGAGGAGGCCATACAGCAATACACTGCACTCGTAGCAAGGCTTAAATGAATTAACCAATGTACTGATTCTCATAGCCCCCGCCATTATCAAGAGCATCCCCGGAGGAGCTCAAATCGCACCAGATACGCACCAGAATCGCACCAGATCACTTTCTATGAATCGCATAAAATTGAATTTCAATGAATTAAAGCCCATAGAATTGGCTCATAATGGGCTCACATGAGCCAATTAAATCAGTTTGGTTCCTATCCCCGGCTAAATGCACCCGTTTTTTTACTGTTTCTGGTTTTTCCCCGGACAGCAGTGACCAACACATTAGCACATCAGCACATTAGCTAATCAGCACATTAGCTAATCAGCACATTAACAACGTGTTTAGTCTTATTTGCCATGATCTTTTCAGGAAGGGAGGAGAGGATGGATTGGCGGACGATGTCGATGAGGTCTTTTTTTACGAAATCGCGGTGTACTGCTATGCTCACTTCGCGCATGGGGGCGGGGCGTTTGAAATAACGTATCTGGGCAAGCTGGCGGCCCGTCATATCGAGCGTGGCGAGTTCCGGCAAGATAGTGATGCCATCATTGGCATCTACCATGCGCCTCAGTGTTTCGATGCTTCCTGCTTCATAATCAAAATGGGTGGCGGTGCGGCTGGCCTTTTGCAGTTCGCAGAGGTTGATGATCTGTGCGCGAAAACAATGCCCTTCTTCCAGCAGCCAGAGTTTGTCGGTATCTATATCCTGCGGCAGCATATAGGTCTTTTTATAGGCCGCATTCTTCCTGGATACATAGGCCATCAT
>DASVLZ010000128.1:0-2299 GCA_036384615.1 Sediminibacterium sp. | reverse complement strand
GGATCAGCACAGGATAAGGGATACCTGCCGCGGCAAAAACATTTTTCAGTTCCATCCAGTATGCCAGTTCTCCTCCCCCTCCTATGAATGCCACTCCCGGCAGAATGGTTTCCTGGAATGCACCGCGCAGTATTACGTTGGCACTGAACCTTTCGGGATGCGCATCCAGTTCTTCGAGTATTTCTTTTTCGGTAAATACCAGCCCGAGTGCCTGCACTTCGTATTTGCCGTTGTTGAGTTCTATTCTCTCGCGCTTATCATCCAGCAGGTAGAACAGGTTGATATCCCTGCCGCCCGCCTGCACTTTGTATTCTTTGGAGAGTTGCTGTATAGTATCAGTCACTGCAGTATGCGAAAAACCTTCCAGGAGTTCTTTCCTGATAATAGGGTTGAATACCCTTTTCAGCTCCGGGCTATCGGGCACCAGTACTACCAGGCCGTATTCACCGAAGAGTTGGTTCACCAGTTCCAGTGTGGCCTGTTGTATGGTTTTTCCCTGAGTATAACATTCGCGGAACAGCCTGTTCAGTTCTTCGCCATAGGGATGCACACCTGTTTGTCCGTATATATCGCTGATCAGTTGCAACAATGCCTTATCCACCTTCATCCTGCCTACGGCGCCGGTCTGGTTGGTTTGCCATACCAGTTTTTTTCCACCAACATGCAGGTAACCCAGTTCATCTATGTCTGCATCTTCGCTACCCATATAATACACCGGCACAAAACGATTGCCGGGCAGTTTTTCAGTCAGCTCATCTGCCAGTTTGATCACATGCATGATCTTATAGATGAAATACAATGGTCCTGTAAAAATATTCGGCTGGTGTGCGGTGGTAATGGCAAACGTGTTTTCATCTGCCAGCAGGCGGATATTTTCATTTACCCTTCCGGAAACCTGTATGCCTTTGTATTGCCCGGTAAGCGCATCTGCAAGCAGGCGCCGCGGCGTGGCAAATTGTTTTCTTTCCTGCATGGCCTGCTGTATGCCTGCCAGGTCGGGGGTATGCGTATAGAAATGTTGCAGGGATGCTGCATTGGAAAGATAATCGGTTACGATCTTTGAAAAAAAACCGGTGCTATGGTAAGGCAGATAGTTGACTGACGGAGCCATCATATAAGGGATAAAAATACGATTTAGTACGGACTGTTGGTTCCGTTCATACTTTAATCGAACCGTGAGGGATCAAATGGCGCTATATCCATACTTGGCGGCCGCTCATCCAGTATTTCACTTACCAGTTTGCCGGTGGCGGCGCCGAGGCTCAGGCCCAGCATGGCATGTCCTGTGGCCATAACCACATTGTTCCATTGTTTTACCCTTCCTATATATGGCAATCCATCTGCAGAGCAGGGGCGGTATCCATACCAGACTTTATCAGCCGATGGCATGGGCACTTTGAATTGCGGGAAATATTTTTCCACTGCCTGCAGAATACCCTGCACCCTGTTCATCCTGGGAGGTGTTTGTGTAGAGGTGATCTCCATGGTTCCGCCGAAACGTATCTTGTTACCATCCATTGGTGTAAGCGCCACGCGGCCTTCTACCAGTACGGCGGGATGGTTGATCTTATATGGCGAATCTTCCAGCGTAACGGAATAGCCGCGGCCGGGCACCAGCGGTATATGCACTTTCATTTTCTGTGCAAGCTCCCTGCTCCATGAGCCGGATGCTACTACCACGGCATCGGTGTCGTGCGCTGCGCGCGATGTGAGTACTTTGCTGATCTTTCCGCCGGTATTTTCAAAGCCTGTGACTTCTTCATTCACCGCCATTACCACGCCGCTGTTTTCGAGATGCGCGATCAGTTGCTGCATGAGTTTGTTAGGATAGAGATGGCCATCGCAGGGAAAATATACTGCACCTATGGCATTGATCTCTGTCTGCGGTTCCATTTTACGGATATCATCCTTATTGAGCAATGCGGTATCTGTTAATCCTATTTCATGCGCCCTCTCCACGGTATGGCGTGCATGCTCACCGGCAGCGGGTGTCTGGAACAATTCCAGCAACCCCTTATGCTCGTAGGCAAAACCAAATTGCGGCTGTTTTGCCCATGTTTCATATAACCGCTGGCTCAGTATAGCAATATCGCGCAGGGGTATGGCCGAGCGTTCCACGTGCTCAGCGGTTGCCGAGCGCATGAACTTCATTCCCCAGTCGAGCAATCCCCTGTCGAGCCTGGGCTGTATATAAAAAGGGCTTTTGGCATTCAGCATCCATTTAAAACCCTGCTTTACGATGCCGGGTGTGGCCAGTGGTACAAAATGGCTGGGACATACATACCCTGCATTCCCATAA
>DASVLZ010000127.1:0-2942 GCA_036384615.1 Sediminibacterium sp. | reverse complement strand
CATGAGTATGCCATATACAGGCTCGAGGTTGAGTGTGAGGTTCTGGGTAAAGGCGGATACTTTCTTCAGGGCCTGCAGCATCAGGTCCATGGCCAGGATGGTGCAGAGCCAGGCAAGGATCAGCAGCCATAGCCAGTCCTGCGCAGATGGCAGGATGGTCTCCACGGGAAACCAGGCCAGGTATAAGGGCATCAGAACAGAAAGAATGGTGAGGCCGCCGCTGAGTTCGTATACCATCATGGTCTGCGGACTGGCTACATGCACATAGCGTTTGTTAAGCACCGAAAACAAAGCACCCAGCACCGCGGAAATAACACCGAGAAATATACCGGTACG
Source organism: Sediminibacterium sp. (assembly GCA_036384615.1). Taxonomy (GTDB): domain Bacteria; phylum Bacteroidota; class Bacteroidia; order Chitinophagales; family Chitinophagaceae; genus Sediminibacterium. The sequence goes on along the minus strand of DASVLZ010000127.1, from coordinate 2,606 downwards.
GTAGCGGCCATCGAAATGAAAGATCAGGTAAATGCCCAGCAGGCTGATCAGCCCCAGCCCCACTTCCCGCCAACTGAACTGCTTGTCTGTCATGAGCGGCTCCAGCAACGCGGTAAACAATCCCACGGAAGCAAAACATACCAGCCCTATAGAAACATTGGAAGCTTTTATGCTGCCATAGAAGCATACCCAGTGCAGTGCGATCAATGCGCCGGTGCCCAGCAGGCGCCATACATCAGCGGCTGCAATGCGCTCCAGCTTTCCTTTCCAGGTCATCCATGCAAACAGGGTAACAACAGTAATACCGATCCTGTACCAGGTAAGTAATCCTTCATTCAGCTGTATCAGTTTTCCCAGGATACCCGTAAACCCCGCCAGGAACACAGATATGTGCAGCTTGATCAAAGCCTGTTTCATGAGGCAAAGATAGCGGGGAAGAATAGAACAGATGAACAAGGAGCAAGGAACAGATGAACAAGGATCGGAGTTATATGATCCGATCCTTGTTCATCTGTTCCTTGCTCCTTGTTCAATATTCACTTCAGATACGGGCTCTCAAACCCCAGCTTCTTCAGCCCCTGGTGCACTTCATCGCAACTCATGAACAGTTTCCAGAGAAGACCGGTGCGGTAGTTTTCCATCATCACCACGATGGGGCCCTGGTCTATTGCGAGGTATCGCTGCGGGAACCAGTTGGCGGTTTCGCTGAAGGCATCATAAGGGCCGTAGGCACCCATCACTTTATCATACATATCCCTGTACCAGTGCTTCATGGCTGCCATACTTTGCTGCGGGCTGTAGGGCATGGATGATAATGCTGCCGTGGGTGAGATCACACCAAGGTCGCGGCGCAGTCCCGGCGCATGGGCAGCATATCCTTTTACAGAATAGCTGGCGGTAAGCCCCCAGTTATCAGGACCATATCCTTTGAAATGCCCCGGGTTGGAAACGCACCAGTTATAATTGATCATGGTATGACTTACATTATTCTGCCAGTAATCGGCATAACGGTCTTTGAGGCCATGCGGGTCGAGCCCGAGATAAGAATAATGCGACCAGAACAAAGGTCCGCCATACTCTTTGGCCCCGTTATGGGAGAGTGTGAGTGTATACCCGTATTGTGTTACGGTATCTTTTATTTTACCGCTTCTCGCCCATCCTTCATGGTATACTTCGGCCGGAACACCGTGTGTGGGAGAAGAGGCGGCCAGCACATACATGATCAGGCATTCATTATAACCTGTTACAGGAAAATTCATTTCCCACTGGTATTCGGGACTCCAGTGCCAGTACAATACATTCTTTCCGCCATTGCGGTACCAGTTAAAATCCACTTCCTGCCACAATGTATCGATCTGCCTGGCCAGCCTGCGTTCTGTTTCATTGCCATTGCGGAAGTACTGGCGAACAGCGAGCAATCCCTGCAGCATAAAAGAGCTTTCCACCAGGTCGCCGCCATTGTCTTTGCGCCCGAAGGGTTTTACCTTACCCGTTTCACCATTCAGCCAGTGCGGCCATGCACCGTGAAAGCGGTCGGCTTTTTTGAGGAAGCCTACGATGCGCTGCAAGCGTTCCAGTCCCTGTTCCCGCGTAATGAATTTTCTTTCTATTCCCGCAAGGACGGCCATCACGCCAAACCCTGCGCCGCCTGTGGTTACAATATGTTTGTCGTTATCAGGATACACATTATCCATATGCACCCTTTCCCTTGCCATACCGCTGTTGGGTTCTGCGCCGTTCCAGAAATACTGGAAACTGGCGCGTTGTACCCTTGTGTAGATACTATCGTCTTCAGCAGATAATACAGGCTGTGCCGGTGATGGGGCAACTGCGGAAGAAGACATTTTGCGGCTTCCGCAGGCCACTGTCATCACAAAAACGCCGAGGTAGAGTATCTTTTTCATTTCTTTGCCACACCCAGGTTATACAGCGCCTTGATATGCGCATCGGGTAAAGATATATTGTAGATACGCACTTCATCTATCTTGCCCGTCATAGGTGCAAAGTTCGCATCCGTACTCACCGTCATGCCTGCCGCATTGTAATTGGCGCCGAAGAGCACTTCACTCGGTTCATACGATTTGTAATTGTTGTTGCCCACACCCCTGTTGGGATAGTTGCCCACTTTTACACCATTCATCCAGTTGTTGAACACGCCCGTGGCATAATCGTAGGTAAGCACAATATGCACCCAGTTGTTAAGGTTGGCTTTGTTCAGCACATTGTTCAGGTTATCCTGTGTGCCGCCGCCAATGGTCAGGAACGTGGGCTGTATGGTGAGCATGCTGTCGTTGGTGGCCGGGAAACCGTTTGTGTTGAGGGCAAAGTTGATATTGCCGTTAAACATGCCGGGCCTTGCCAGCTGGAATACCATGGTGCGCTTGGAGCCATTGTTCTTCAGCTTTACCCAGGCGCTGATGCTCCAGCTCTTCATCGAATCTGTTTTGAACCTGGCAAACTGTGTGTTGAAATATACATAGCCTGCAGCCAGTTCCAGTGCTTTACCCCTCACACCATCCGCGGCATATGAATCGTTCACGGATTTGGAAGGAGCGGTACCGGATTTGGTTTCGTTCTTGGTATCGTCAAAGCTCCAGTAAGCGATC
>DASVLZ010000126.1:0-6172 GCA_036384615.1 Sediminibacterium sp. | reverse complement strand
GGTAGCGGTAGAAATCGTATATCTGGTATATGATCAGCGGCACTACCAGCACTTCATACACATACCATTCCCTCACAACCAGTATGGCCGCCAGGCAAAGCACGGCAAACATAAGGATCACGCGCACGAGTATGTCCCAGTGAAATTTCTTAAATGTCATATTTGCTCAGTCTTCTGTATAATGCAGTACGTGTAAGCCCCAGTTCCTTCGCGGCTTTGCTGATATTGCCATTGTGCTTATCGATCACACGCAGTATGGCATTCTTTTCAAGCGTGCTCAGTTTCAGTACTTCGTCTTCGTTCTGTTCTTCCTGTTTGGCTTCTATGGGCGAGAACAGCAGGTCGGAAGCCTGCAAAACATCCGAATCCGCCATAATGATGGCCCGCTCAACAGTGTATTGCAATTCACGCACATTTCCCGGGAAAGGGTATTGCTGCAGTTTCTCCAGCGCGGACGGGTGAAACTGTATATTCGGTTTCAGGTATTTGCCGGCATAAATACGGGCAAAATGGTTTGCGAGAAGAACGATATCATCTTTCCGTTTACGCAGCGGGGGCACGGTGATCTCTACGGTATTGATGCGGTAGATAAGGTCTTTTCGGAAACGGTTCTCATTGGCCAGCTCGCTCAGCGGAATATTGGTGGCGCAGATCAGCCGTATGTCTATGGGTATGGGCTGGTTGGTGCCCAGGCGTGTTACCTGCCGGTTCTGCAATACCGTAAGCAGCTTGGCCTGCTGCTGCAGGGATATATTGCCGATCTCATCGAGAAACAATGTGCCGCCGCCGGCCGATTCAAAGCGGCCTATCCTGTCTTCACGCGCATCTGTAAAAGCGCCTTTCTTATGCCCGAAGAGTTCGCTTTCGAAAAGGCTTTCGGTCAGTGCACCCACATCCACTTTTACAAACGGTTTATCCGCGCGCATAGACTGCTGGTGAATAGCTGTGGCGATCAGGTCCTTTCCCGTGCCGTTCTCTCCCAGTATCAGGATATTGGCATCGGTGGGTGCTATCTTATCTATCTTATGAAAGATATCCTGCATTACCTCGCTCTCCCCGATCATATCGGGGCCGGCATGCACACGCATACCGGTTACATTGGTCTTATGCTGCTCCCGGTTCTTCAGCACATTCGTGAGTGTTGACAATAATTTTTCGTTATGCCAGGGTTTCACCACAAAGTCGGAAGCACCTTCTTTCAATGAACGCACAGCCAGGTCAATATCGCCGTAGGCAGTGATCATGATCACGGAGATACCGGGTTTGAGTGATTTGATCCTTTGCAGCCAGTATATCCCTTCATTGCCTGTATTGATGGAGGCATTAAAGTTCATATCCAGCAAAACCAGGTCGAAGCTGTTCTTCGCCAGGAGATACGGAAGCTGTTCGGGATTTTTTTCCGTGACCACTTCCTTCACTTCGGTACGTAACAATAATCTTACGGCAGTAAGCACATCCGGATCATCATCGATCACGAGTATGGTCGATTTTTTCAGGCTCATGTTGGTTGTCGGGTTATATGTGATAGTCCCGAGCCATAAATATACCAGTTAGCTAATAATCTGAACAAGAACACTTTATAAAATAGTTGTTTGTATACAGGTGTATCAAAACCGGACAGTTTTTGTACCGGATGCGAACAGTCCGCTAATGGCATGAATTGCTAATGCGTTGATAATCACAATACTCACATTTTGGCACACTAATTCGAAATACCCTGTAACCATTGCACCATGAAAACGTTCACCATACAGCAGACAGGTTTTATTGTTACGCTTTTAGCGGCGGGAGGACTGGCGCTATGGCTGCTGTTGCATTTTTCGGCAAGGCCGGTGCAGTCATGTGCCAAAGAAACCTTTGACAATATCAGTGTGATCAAACTCATTTAAATCAAAGCCCAATAAACCTTAACCTGTGGACAGAGTTATTCAAAAAAAGAAATGGAGCACCAAGCGGATACTGACCATTGGCGGTATCACTGCCATTGTGTTGCTGATCGCGGCCAGTTTTTATTACACTTCGGGTAAATCGAAGCTGAATGTGGACCTGGAGCGCATTACCGTAAGCGAGGTAAAGAAAGCGCCTTTCAAAGATGCCATCGCCGTATCGGGCATAGTGCTGCCGATCACTTCTATTTACCTCGATGCAACCGAGGGCGGCAAAGTAGAGGAAAAATATGTGGAAGACGGTACAATGATGAAGGCAGGACAGCCCATCATGCGGCTCTCCAATACCAACCTGCAGCTGAGCCTGGTAAACCAGGAAACTTCTGTATACAACCTGCTTACACAGATGCAGATATCCCGTAATGCCGCACAGCAGAACACGGTGAACAAGCTGAACCAGATGACCGATGTGGAAAGCCAGCTTACTGAAGCAGAGAGGCTGTATAAACTGAATAAACACCTCTACGAGCAGAAAGCCATCGGCCTGCAGGAGTTCAAGGCTTCGGAGAACAATTACAATTACCTGCTGCAGAAAAAAAGGCTTACGAAGCAGATACTGGCACAGGACTCTGTTTCCAACCAGCAGCAGCTGGAGCAGGCCAAACAGTCTTATACCGGCTCGGAAAACGCATTGAACGTAATGCGTAAAAAAGTGAATGACCTGATCGTGCGCGCACCCGTTGACGGACAGCTTACATCGCTGGATGCGGAGATAGGACAGACAAAACGCGAGGGCGACAGGCTGGGACAGATAGATGTGCTGAGTGGTTTTAAAGTGCGGGTAGATGTGGATGAACATTATCTCTCAAGGATATTCACAGGCCAGACCGGCGATTTCAATTTTGCCGGTAAGACCTACCAGCTGAAGATCGCCAAGGTATTTACACAGGTAACCAACAGCCGTTTCCAGGTGGATATGGTGTTTACCGGCGAAGTGCCCCAGGGCATACGCAGGGGACAGAGCCTGCAGATACTGCTTGCGCTGAGCGATGAAACCACGGCGGTGCTTGTACCCAGGGGCGGTTATTTTGAAGCCACCGGCGGTAACTGGATATTTAAACTGGATGAAGCGGGCAATGTGGCTTATAAAGTGGATATACGCCTCGGCAGGCAGAACCCCGATTACTTTGAAGTACTCTCAGGCCTGAAGCCCGGCGATAAAGTAGTTACTTCCAGCTACCAGAATTATGACAAGATCGAAGAGCTGGTACTGAAGAAAAAATAATCCCCATAAACCCCTACATCATTATAAAAAAGAACCACCCATGATAAAAATCACCCATCTCGAAAAGATCTACCGCACGGATGAAGTAGAGACCATTGCCCTGAACAAACTGTCGATGGAGATCAAAAAAGGCGAATTCGTTGCCGTAATGGGCCCTTCAGGCTGCGGCAAATCAACACTGCTGAACATACTGGGATTGCTTGACGACCCCGATGCAGGCAGCTTTATCTTCAACGATACCGAGATCGCCAAATACAATGAACGCCAGCGTGCCGATCTGCGTAAGCATAATATCGGTTTCGTTTTCCAGAGCTTTAACCTGATCGATGAGCTTACCGTATTCGAGAATGTGGAACTGCCGCTGATCTATACCGGCGTAAAAGCTGCCGACCGCAAAAAACGCGTGGAAGAAGTACTGGAGAAAGTGCAGATCATGCACCGCCGCAACCATTACCCCCAGCAACTCTCAGGCGGCCAGCAGCAGCGTGTTGCCGTGGCAAGGGCCGTGGTAAACCAGCCGAAGCTGATACTTGCCGATGAACCTACCGGTAACCTCGACTCATCCAACGGTAATGAGGTAATGGAACTGCTCACCAACCTGAACGAGCAGGGAACCACCATCGTTATGGTTACACACTCTGAACACGATGCCCGTTACAGTCACCGCATCATCAGGATGCTGGATGGGCAAACGGTTACTGAGAATATATTGATTTAGTTGATCAGTTGACAGGTTGATACGTTGATACGTTGATAGGTTGATAGGTACTAATTATTAATTTCTAACTCCCTTCCCATGCTCCGGAATTATTTCAAGATCGCTGTGAGGAATCTTTTGAAGAACAAGAGTTTTTCCTTCATTAACATACTGGGCCTGGCGGTGGGTATGGCCAGTGCCATACTTATTATATTATGGATACAGTATGAGGTTACGTTTGACCAGTTCCATGAAAAAAAGGATCGTATCTATGAAGCATGGAACAAGGATACTTTCAGCGGAAAGCTGCAGTGCTGGAATACCACACCCAAGGTATTTGCCAGAACTGTGGAAAAGGAATTCCCGGAAGTGGAAATGGTTACGAGGGTCGACTGGGGCAATACGCGATTGCTGAGGGTAGGCGATAAAAAACTGAGCATTTCAGGATCGGCGGTGGATTCCAATTTCCTGAGCGTATTCAGTTTTCCCCTGCAGTACGGCGATCCCGCTACTGTATTAAAAGATCCCTATTCCATTGTACTAACGCAGAACCTCGTTAAAAGCCTGTTCAATGGCCAGAACCCCATGGGCAAGCAGGTGCGGATTGATGAAGGCGATACATATACCGTAACAGGTGTGCTGAAAGAAATGCCTGTGAACACCCGTTTCAAATTCGACTACCTCGTTCCCTGGAACATCGTGCGCAAACAGGGCAACGATGATTCAAACTGGGGCAATAACTCCACCAGGAACTATGTGCTGCTGAAAGAACATGCCACGCTGGCTTCCATCGCTCCCAAACTCAAATACATCAAGCGTAACCATGATAAGGATGAGCCGACCAATGAAATGTTCCTCTATCCTATCAGCCGCTGGAGGTTATACTCCAATTTCACCAATGGCGTGGAAGATGGGGGACTGATTGATTTTGTGAAGATGTTTGGAGTGATAGCTGCTTTCATATTACTGATAGCCTGTATCAACTTCATGAACCTGAGCACTGCGCGCAGTGAGAAGCGGGCCAAGGAAGTAGGCATACGCAAAGTAGTAGGCGCCAACAAGGGCTCGCTGGTAAGCCAGTTCCTCGGCGAATCCATTTTGATCGCCTTCCTGGCCGGCTTGCTGGCCCTGCTGATGGTGCAGCTTTCATTGCCTGCATTCAGCACGCTTACCAATAAAAAATTATTCGTGGAATACAGCAGCCCTTATTTCTGGTTGATATTCCTCGGGTTCATTATCCTTACAGGCATCATAGCCGGCAGCTACCCTGCATTCTATCTTTCCGCGTTCAAACCGGTGAAAGTGCTGAAGGGTACTTTCCTGAAATCAGACCGCGTGGTAACGCCCCGCAAAATACTGGTGGTGCTGCAGTTCACCTTCGCCATTATACTGATCATCTGCACAGCCATTGTAAAAGAACAGATACAGCATGCACAGAACCGGGAAACAGGATATAACAAAGACAAACTCGTTTACCATTTCCTTACCGGCGACCTTGATAAACATTATCCTGCTGTTAAGGATGAACTGATCAGGAGCGGCGTAGCCACATCCGTAACCAAGACCAGTGCGCCGCTTACCCAGGGATGGAGCGATACCTGGGGCATTGAATGGAAGGGCAAGGCCAAAGACGATAAAACGGATTTTGATATATACAATGCCGATGAAGGGCTTGCCAAAACAGCGGGCTTACAGGTAGTACAGGGGCGCGATTTTGACCTGAAGCAATTCCCCACCGATTCAACAGGCATGATACTGAATGAGTCTGCGGTGAAAGCAATGGGTTTCGGCAATCATGCCATCGGGCAGATCGTTAAGAACAATGGTACCGACTGGCATGTGGTAGGTGTGATCAAGGACTTCATACTGCAGTCGCCATACTACCCTACCAAACCCATGGCCATCGGAGGCGCCAAAGGATGGTTCAATGTGATCCATTTCAAACTGAACGGCAACAACACCACGGCCGATAACCTGAAAAAAGCGGAAGCCATCTTCAAATCATACAATCCGCAATATCCTTTTGAATATAAATTCATCGATGAAGAATACGAAGCCAAATTCCAGGCAGAAAAAAGAACAGGCACCCTTGCTGCATTGTTTGCAGGGCTGACCATCTTCATTTCCTGTCTCGGCCTCTTCGGGCTGGCTGCGTACATGGCGGAGGGCCGTATTAAGGAAATCGGCGTGCGGAAAGTGCTGGGGGCATCGGTAACCAGTATTGTTTCCCTGTTATCAAAAGATTTCGTGGGGCTTGTGATCATCTCATTCCTGCTGGCTTCCCCCATCGCCTGGTGGCTCATG
>DASVLZ010000125.1:0-2666 GCA_036384615.1 Sediminibacterium sp. | reverse complement strand
ATTCGATATTCCTTGTTCATCTGTTCAATATTCAAAACCCCCTCTCAATTGAAGAAGACTTATTGTTTGTCGAACCGGATCGACTTGATAAAAATATCGTTGCTGAAAGCATTGAGTACATACCTGCCGGAAACCAGCCCTTCCATATTCAGTTCGAGTTGCTGTTTTCCCTCGTTCACATTGGCCATGAGCGTTTTGGCGATGCGGCCTTCCACATCAAGTACCTTAAATACCAGCCGGCCATTCTTTGGCGCCAGCACGGTTACATAACTTGTGGTATCTACCAGCCCGGGTTGTAAATTCTGTATGTACATATTCTCGGTTAAGCCGTTAATAATCAGGTGGCGGACCGGGGGTGTATTGGTTAGACACGGTATCCTGCATGTCCGCTGCTTTCTGTTACTGCAACTTTAATGCCAGGCCATAAAAGAGAGGTAAAACAACAGAAGGTTTTGCAAGTCTCCTGAACCATGACCAGGCCCTACAAAGGAACTCAATCATTCTCTGCCGGAACAGGGGGTTTTTCCCGTATTTGGGATGTAATTGGATGAGAGCTAACTTATCAACGAGTCAACTTATCTGCCAGCATTGCTTTTCTTCAGCAAAGCTATTTCCGTTTTGATCTTATCGATCTCATCATTCACTTTTTCTATCATTTGGGAAAGATGGCGTATATCCGATCTGGATACAGCACTGTAAGCAACGGTTGCTTCTTCAAACATATTCCCTGCCGGGGTGGCCCCGGTAAGCAGGTTCGAAATGGATACTCCCAGTATATCAGCAATATCATGCAGCCTGGTGAAGGAAGGATCTGTTTCACCGCGCTCTATCTTGGCGTAGGCCCCGCCGGTGATGCCCAGTTCCGCCGCCATATTCTCCTGTGTAAAATCGCGGCTTTCCCTGAGTTTCCTGATCCTGTATCCAAGCTCTTTTTTCACCAGTCAAAATTCCTGAACCCCTGGTTTTGTTTCTGTCTTTAAAGTATAGTATCTGCACTTTTAAGTAATTTTACTGTCTTTACATAACAATTTTGTCGTTACACGACATTTTCACGCTGAAACAGGACCTGCTGAATGCCAACGTTACACTGGATAGGAAAAGAAAAGGTGATCAACCATCACCACGGCGTTCCTTTCAGGGTATTGCAGCATGAATACCGTTTTCCCATCCTGCCGGAGGCAGCTGATACTGGTAACAGGATCATACGCGGCGACAACCTCGAGGCACTCAAATCATTGCTCCCCGAATACGAAGGCAGGATAAAATGCATTTATATAGATCCTCCTTACAATACCGGCAAAAATGAATGGAAGTACAACGACAATGTTGACCACCCGAGGATCAGGGAATGGCTCAACAAATTCGTGGAGCGGGAAGACCTGAACCGCCACGATAAATGGCTGTGCATGATGTATCCCAGGCTGGAGTTATTGAAGAAACTGCTTGCCGGTGATGGAGTGATCTTTATTTCCATTGATGATAATGAGCTTTTTTACCTGAAGGTGATCATGGATGAAATATTCGGGATGGAGAATTTCACCGGTAACATTATCTGGGAAACCGCCACGGATAACAATCCCACGCAGGTATCCGTGGAGCATGAGTATATACTCTGCTATGCCAGGAATCATGAGCAGCAAAACAAATGGACCGCCAGGTCTCAGGCAGCCGACCTGATACAGGCGCAATACCTGCAGTTGAAAGAAACATTTGGCAACGACCCCGTTTCTATTCAGAAAGCGCTTCGCAAATGGATCAGGAGCAATAAGGAAAAACTGCCGCAGGCAACGCATTATGATAACGTGGATGAAAAAGGCGTTTTTCATGATGCGGATGTGGCCAATACCAAATTCGGCGGGTATGAATATGACATAATACATCCCGTTACCGGCAAAACCTGTAAAATTCCTGAGAAAGGATACAGGTACCCGGAAACTTCCATGAAAGAACTGATAGCCCGCAATGACGTGATGTTTGGTGAAGATGAGACCACACTGGTAAAACCCAAGAAAAGACTGGAAGAGGTAAAGGAGCGGTTGCGAAGCGTGATCTATGAAGACGGGCGCGCTTCCACCAAAGAGCTGGAGAAGATGTTCCAAAAAGATTTTTTCAAAAACCCGAAGTCGGAAACGGTATTAAGACACCTGCTGAAATTCTGTACCTCGGGCAATGATATTGTTCTCGATTGTTTTGCCGGCTCGGGCACTACGGCGCATGCTGTTCTGAACCTCAACCGGCAGGATGGTGGTAACCGCAGATTTCTTCTTATTGAAATGGAGGATTATGCAGAGTCCATTACCGCGGAGCGTGTTAAAAAAGTAATCACCGGATATGGCGATACGGCAGGACCGGGATGCAGTTTCGATTTTTATACACTCGGGGAAACATTGTTTACAGGAGACAGGCAGGAATTACTGAATACCGCTGTAGATATGGATAAGATCAGGGAATATGTATGGTATAGCGAAACCAGGTCGCCGCTGCCGGCATCAGCTGTTACCGATCCTTATTATCTGGGGTTGTACGAGGATACCGCTTATTATTTCCTGTATGAAAAGGATGACCTGACAACACTGGATTTTGATTTTCTCGGATCGGTATCGGTAAAAGCAGGGCAGTATGTGTTTTATGCCAGCAACTGCCTGCTGCCTTCGGAATTCATGCTG
>DASVLZ010000124.1:0-3201 GCA_036384615.1 Sediminibacterium sp. | reverse complement strand
AAAAGAGACGGTTTTCCTTTGTTTGAATCTTTTGAGGCAGTCTCATTTTGCAACCATCCCCTGGTCCCGTGGAGACCAGGGCGATAGGAGGACACAGTCTTTTTATTAGCAGGAGCCAGTGATCGGTCATCGGTCCCGTAGGGACCACCGCTTTGTAGCCCCCCGAAAACAAAAATGTATTGGCAGCCCCGTAGGGCGCTGCTCCATCGGCGATCCTGGTATTGTTTCATTGTGTTTTTATAAACAGGTATGTTTCATTACGCACAATACCGATGCGGTCCGGAACGCTGCGATCTCCATGAATAAAACCGGATTGCCCATAACAAGGGTTGCCCCTATCGGGGCAATGAAAAAATCACACGTATTTGTACGGCTACAAAGCGGCGGTCCCTACGGGACCGGGAGATGGGTTGGAATACAGACAGGTGTTGTCCCTATCGGGGCAATGAAAAAATCATATGTATTTGTGCGGGCTACAAAGCGGTGGTCCCTACGGGACCGGGGTAGGTCTGGTGCAATGGTCTTCATGATTCAGATCCCCGGATTCCAGTTTCCCGAGGAACAACTGCAATCCTTTTCTTTTTTCTTCCGTAAGACGGTAGCTGATGTTTTTCGTATAGTAAGTAGCCAGGTCATACGCGGGGCAAGGGTATCGTGCCACCACTTCGGGTATGCGTGACAGGCCATATGCATTTATCGCATCAAATGCCCGCTCAAATTCTGCAGGCAACACTTTATTAGCCACCCATGCGGCAAATACGAATGGCAGCCCGGTATAGGCTTTCCAGGCCGCTCCAAGATCATATATATAGGGGGAGATCCTCCGTTGTTCCAGCGCCCTGTCGCCAATCACCACCCCGGCAGTGCGGCCCTTGATCCGGCTCCTGAAATCTTCGGAAGCATGCTCTGTTGTTACTTCTTTTTTCCAGTATTCTTTCAGCAATACCTGCGCCAGGGCAACGGAAGTGCGGCTCTGGTAATCCAGCAATACGGTATCTATCTCCTCCATAGGCACTTCACTGAAAATGGCCACGGAAGCCACTTCCCCTTCCGAGCCTATGCAGTAACCGGTAATGATATGGGATTCTGTCAGCTTCGGTATTACTGCTACCGGCACCAGCCCTACATCGATCCGGTCATCCAGCAGCATCTGCGCCACCTGCGATGGGTATGCTTCCACCACTTCTATATTCCGCGCCAGTTCCGATCCCGGTAATCCGTATAAAAGCGGTTTCGTATTCAAATAACTCACCGCACCCACTCTTATCTTGTTCAATTCGGTTAATTTTGTGCAAAGGAAACAAAATTAGCAGTTAGTTGTTGGCTGTCGGCTATACTGACTACTATTTATTAATTATCAATCATCAATTATCCTCCGTGGAACTCACCCCTCTCACTGCCATTTCCCCTATAGACGGTCGTTATCGTAAACAGGTGCATCATCTTGATGAATTCTTTTCGGAATATGCCCTTATCAAATACCGGGTATTGGTAGAGATGGAATATTTCTTTTTCCTGGCCGGCCAGAAATTTTTCAAGCTTCCTGCCAAAGCAAAAGTGCAGCTGCAGAAAGCGATAGATGCATTCAGCCTGGATGATGCGCAGCAGATCAAACAGATCGAGTCTGTTACCAACCACGATGTAAAGGCTGTGGAATATTTTCTGAAAGAACAACTGGAGAAGGCAGGCATCGCTTCGCTGAAGGAATGGGTGCATTTCGGCCTTACTTCGCAGGATATCAACAACACCGCCATACCGCTTAGCTGGAAGCATTGCATGGAGCATGAATACCTGCCCGCGGTGATCAACCTGCGCAACCACCTGCACCAGCTGGCCGTTCAGTGGAAAAAAGTGCCGATGCTGGCGCATACACATGGGCAGCCCGCATCGCCCACCAGGCTGGGCAAGGAGTTGATGGTGTTCGTGGAAAGGATCAATAACCAGGTAGAACAGTTCTCCGGCATTCCCTATGCCGCCAAATTCGGCGGCGCCACCGGCAATTTCAATGCGCATAAAGCAGCTTTCCCGAAAAAGAACTGGACCGCACTGGCCAATGCATTCGTGGAAGATACGCTGGGACTGCAGCGCATGCAGTTCACCACGCAGATAGAACATTACGACAGCCTTGCGGCCCATTTTGATGCCATCAAACGCATCAATAATATACTGATCGATTTAAGCCGGGATATATGGACATATATCAGCATGGAATACTTCAAGCAGAAAACAAAAAAGGGGGAAGTAGGATCATCCGCCATGCCGCACAAAGTGAACCCTATCGATTTTGAGAATGCAGAAGGCAACCTCGGCATCGCCAATGCGCTGCTGGAGCATTTATCGGCCAAACTACCCGTAAGCCGTTTGCAGCGCGATCTTACAGACTCTACGGTTCTGCGGAACACAGGCGTACCCGTAGCACATACCATGATTGCCCTGAAATCGCTTACCAAAGGGCTCGATAAACTGGTGTTGAATGAAGCAAAACTCAAAGCACATCTCGATAATAACTGGGCCGTGGTAGCAGAAGCCATACAAACCATCTTACGCCGCGAGAACTACCCCAACCCTTACGAGGCATTGAAAGACCTGACACGGGGCAAACATGCCATCGATAAAAAAGCCATCCATTCATTTATCGACCGCTTACAGGTAAGCGCTTCCCTGAAAAAAGAACTGAAAGCGATCAGGCCCGATAACTATACCGGCATGGATATGGATTTCTGATCCAGAAATACCTAATCAGAATTTAAGAAGCGAATACCCGCGCGCCTGGTAAGTAGTGAGCGTAGTGATGGCTGACAAAGCCACTTTTACCTCAGGCGCCACAGATGCAGGCGCGATATTGCGTTTTTCGAGTGATTGTCCGCATACAAATATCTTCACTCCCGCTTCTTTCAGCTCCCTGAATAATCCCAGGTTGGGATTGGCGGTATGGTATTTCTTCTGGTATTCCGCATCATTCACCACAAACGGCGCAGCAGCGCCATGGATCACCAGTACCACATGCAGCTTGTTTGCAGGCACCCCGCCCAAAGCATGCAGGTTAACCACCGCAGCAGTTTTCTCCAGCAACTCATGCACCGTTTCCGGTTTGGGATTATCAGCGGTAACTTCCACCAGAACTTTGTAATCAATAGAAGGATCCGGTTTTTCCTGCGCATAAGGCACCGGGCTCACCGCCCCATAATGCTTCACCACCGG
>DASVLZ010000123.1:0-4759 GCA_036384615.1 Sediminibacterium sp. | reverse complement strand
AGATGCATATTCAGAGAGGTTATTTTCAGGTCATTTTCGATATATACATCGGATCCGCCGGATACATCCAGGTTGTCGAGGCTCCTGATGGAAATGTAGGCTTTCAGTTTACGGTTGGAACTCCAGCTGATGCCCCATTTATTGGGTTTATCGTAATACAGTTTCAATGTGCCGTTTACCACTTCGCTGTGTATTCTGTTCCGGTATTCAGATGTGGAAGCGCTTACGGCAAGGCCTTCATCATTGCCCTGTGAAATGTACAGGTCTATGCCATCGGAAGCTTCAATGGCATGGAATACCGGTACCGCCCTGCGCTGGGCATTGGCATCCTGTACGGTTTTTTGCGCAAACCCTGTGGCTGTAACGAACAGGAATACGATCAGTATATACTTTTTCATACACTTATTTTCCCGGTGGAACGCAGCTGTGCGGGAAAAGTTACATGCCGGCTGTACATTATGGCGCGATGATTGCATGGGCATTGCGTATATTTATCGTCCCAGTGAACTATGATGGATGTACCTAAACATATTGTATTGTTCGGAGCAGGCAAATCTGCTTCCGTACTGATCGGTTTCCTGAAGGAAACCGCCGCCAAACGCAGGTGGAAAGTGACCGTGGCGGATAAAGATTTCTCCCTTGCCGAGGCCAAGACCGGGCAGGATGCATGGGTAAAACCGGCAGTCATTTCTATCGAGAACGAAATGCAGCGTCATGCATTGATCGAGTCTGCCGATGTGGTGATCTCCCTATTGCCGCCCTCTCTTCATTTTATCGTGGCGCAGGACTGCATCCTGTTCCGCAAACACCTGCTTACCGCGTCGTATGTGGATACTGCCATGGCCGAACTGGCGAAAGAGATCAATAAACTGGATGTGCTGTTCCTCTGCGAAATGGGACTTGATCCCGGCATCGATCATATGAGCGCTATGCAGCTGGTTGACAGGGTGAGGAATGCGGGAGGACATATCCGCAGCTTCCGTTCGCATTGTGGCGGGCTGGTGGCGCCGGAGAGCGATGATAACCCCTGGCATTACAAGATCAGCTGGAACCCGCGGAGCGTGGTGCTGGCAGGCAAGGCAGGAGCTGTTTTCCGTGATAAGGGAATGACACGGAATGTAAAATACGAGCAGCTGTTCCAGGATTGCAGTTCCGTTGATACTATTGACGCCGGCAGTTTCAGTTTTTATCCCAACCGTGATTCGCTGAGTTATATCAGCGCATACGGCTTGCAGGAAACGCAGACATTCGTGCGTACCACCCTCCGGCATCCTGATTTTTGCAAGGGCTGGCAGTTAGTGATTGAACTGGGGCTGACTGATGAAAAGAATACGATAGAGACGGACAGCATGTCTGTAGGCGCATTCATCAAATCGCATTTCGACAAGAAAAAAATCTCTACCCAACTGGATGACCCGTTATTAAAAGCACAGTTTGATTTTATAGGGCTGAATGATGATACCCTGATTAACAAGGGGCAGGCATGTTCGGCAGATATCTGGCAATGGATCATCGAGAAGAAACTGGCCCTTCAGCCGGAGGATAAGGACATGATCGTGATGCTGCACGAAATGGAATACGAAATACCCGGCCGTGTACACAAACTGCAGAGTGAACTCGTTGTAAAGGGCGAAGACAGCATTCATACTGCCATGGCAAGAACCGTAGGCCTGCCGCTCGGCATAGCAGCCGTGTTGCTGCTTGACGGCAATATCCGCGAAACCGGTCTGCACACTCCTACTGTGCCAGGTATTTATGAGCCGGTGCTGAAGGAACTGAAAGAAAGAGGGGTGGCGTTCAGGGAGCGTGAGTTAACGTGAGTTATCGTGAAGCTCGGCAAATCAATCACTCACGACAACTCACGCTCTCACGCTAACTCACGATCTCTTCTTTTGTCCCCTGCCTTTGGGCTTTTCGGTTTTGGCTTTCGGCTTTTCATCACCTCCCATCACCCATTCAAAATCGAGCTGGCGTTTTTCCAGGTTGGCGGAGATAACGCGGATAGTTACTTTATCACCCATACGGAATTTGCGGCCGCTGCGCCTGCCCACGAGGCTGTAATCGTTTTCCACCGGGCTGAAATCATCGTAATCGGAAAGACTTACCGTACTTACCAGTCCTTCGCATTTGTGTTCCACCGTCTCGGCCCAGAAGCCGAAACTGGCCACACCGCTGATCACGGCTTCAAATGTTTCGCCGATATGGTCGCGGAGGAATTCTACCTGTTTGTATTTATTGCCGGCACGTTCACATTCCATGGCGGCTCGTTCACGCTCACTGCTGTGCTTACATTTTTCCTCCATCTTTTTATCGATCATGGGATGGCCTTCCAGCAGAGATTGCAGTACGCGATGCACCAGCACATCGGGATAGCGGCGTATGGGTGAGGTAAAATGGCAATAATGCTCGAATGCAAGACCGTAGTGCCCTATGTTCTCCGTGGTATAAATGGCTTTGGCCATGGTGCGTATACCTAACTGCTCCAGTACCTGTTGTTCAGGTTTTCCTTCAACAGTCTTCAGCAATATGTTGAAACTATGTGCTATGGCTTCCGGAGAGCTGGTGTCGAACTGGTGACCGTATTTTTTTGCGAATGCCACAAATGGGGTGAGTTTCTCTTCATCCGGCTGGTCGTGTACACGGTATGGGAAAGGAATAGGCTTTTTCTGTGATTTGTCCTTTGACACATATTCCGCAACCGTCCTGTTGGCCAGCAGCATGAACTCTTCTATCAACTGGTGTGCTTCTTTGCTTTCTTTTACAATGATGCCGATAGGTTTGCCTTTTTCATCCAACTGAAAACGCACTTCTTTCGAAGAAAAATTGATGGCGCCTTTGCTGAAACGGTTTTTGCGCAGGCGCTGTGCTATACTGTTCAGTAGCAGCAGTTGCTCCGAGTATAAGCCTTCTTCTGTTTCAATGACCTGCTGCACTTCTTCATAAGTAAAGCGATGATCGGAATGGATCACTGTTTTACCCAGCCAGGATTGTTTGATCTCTCCTTTTGCATTCATCTTGAATACTGCCGAAAAAGTGAATTTGTCTTCATGTGGTCTGAGCGAACAGAGCTCATTGGATATTTTTTCCGGCAGCATGGGGTTCACGCGGTCGGGCAGGTATACGGATGTGGCCCGTTTGTACCCTTCCTTATCCAGTTCCGTACCGGGTTCCACATAATGGCTTACATCGGCAATATGCACACCGATCTCGTAAAGGCCTTTACCTGCATCGCGTATGGAAATGGCATCATCAAAATCCTTGGCATCCACGGGGTCTATGGTGCATGTGAGTACTTCCCGAAAATCCCTGCGTTTGCGTATTTCGCCCTGTGCCAGTATTTCCGGCAGCCTGGCGGCTTCTTCCATTACTTCATCAGAGAACGAAAGGGGGAACCCGGCTTCGGCCAGCAGTTCTTTCATGGCAGCATCATTCTCATCTTCCGGTTGCATGATGCTTACCACGGAGCCTACCGGTTTTCTGTCGTCCCTGTCCCATTTCAGCAACCTGGCTACTACCCTGTCGTGGTTTTTGGCGCCGTGCAGTTCTTCGAGGGGTATGAACAGATCGGGCATGGGTTTATCCGTATCCGGTACAAAAAAAGCGAAGTGCGCGGATAATTGTATGCTGCCTACAAATTCGGTCTGTTTTCTTTCGATGACTTCGGTAATACGGCCTTCTTTTTTGCCGGTGCGTGTGTTCTGTTTAACCACTTTTATCCTTACCGTATCCCCGTTCAGGGCATTGCCCATATCGGATGGGCGAACCAGAATATCATTGGCTGCCCCCTCCACAATCACGTATCCCATCCCTGAGCGGGTAACTTCGAGCCTGCCTTTCAGCAGGTGCTGGTGCGCGGTTTTTGTTGTATGCTTTTTGGAGGTATGCTTGTTTTTCTTTTTACTCATTTCTGTTGCATTAAGGGAAAGTTCCAGATGAACCCGTATACAAGTTCGTTGAACTTATCGCCTTCATCAAATAAAAAATAATGCCTGATAGGCAATACATAGAGCGGCAGGCCTGCCAGCTCTTCCGAAAATTTCATCAGACGCATGGCATCTTTTTCGGTGGTGAGGATGAATTTTTTCTCCGCCTGTATCTCCTCGTATCGTTTGCGTATGTCTTTCAGGTCGTCTATGGAAAAAATATGGTGGTCTGAATAATCCTGCTGGTAATATGTGCTGGCCTTTTCGTGCAGGTATTCTTTCAGCGGTTTGGGATTGGCGATACCGCAAACCAGTAGTACCTCGTCTTCTGCCGTGATCTTTCGTTCCTCGTGGCGGTTAACGATCTGGTAGGGTGTTCCGTATTCGATGGTGGTGAAAAATACTTTTTGTGTTACGGCCGGATTGAGGCTGCGCATGGTCTTTTGCCGGGCTTCTGCCGAAAGGTTATACGGGCATTTGGTAACGATGATCACCTGTGCCCTGCGGGCGGATGACCATTGGTCGCGCAGGTCGCCGGTGGGCAGAAAAAAATCATGGGCATACAGGTTGCTGTATTCGGTGAGCAGGATATTGAACCCTGCTTTTACCACCCTGTGCTGGAAAGCATCATCGAGTATGATGGCCTGCAGGTCGGGCACATCCTGCAGCAGGTGCGGTATGCCTACAATGCGTTCTTCGCATACGGCTACGGTTATGTCGGGATGTTTTACGTGAAATTGCATGGGCTCATCACCAATATCGATGGCCGTGGTATGTGCATCGGCCAGTACATAGGCCTTGGTCTTTCTTTTATACCCGCGGCTCAGCGTGGCTAT
>DASVLZ010000122.1:0-3226 GCA_036384615.1 Sediminibacterium sp. | reverse complement strand
CTCGGCTTTCAGTTCAAACTGGCGGATCAGCTGCATCAGCTCATACCAGTAGAGATAGGTCTCTTTCGAAAATTTAGTGGGCACTCATCAGAATTTTAGAGGGGCAAATATATGAATATCGAACAGAAGAACAAGGAACGGGGGAATGATGAGGAGGGTGGGGCAGTTATTTAGCCGCAGAATAGGGAAACCGGCTGGGGCATACTGAGCTTATTCTTCTATTGTTGTTGGTCTGGCGACCAACAACGGCGGAGACGACCAGCAACGGCGGGCGACCAACAACGGCGGAGGCGACCAGCAACGGCGGGCGACCAACAACGGCGGAGGCGACCAACAACGGGCGGAGCGTATTCTACCGGCAAAGTACCGGACTTTTTGGAAAGTTCCTTACCTTGGGGTATCACCCAAAAATGATATTTATGAAAAAACTAATGTTGCTGTTCGCGCTGGTGCCTTTCCTGGCAGGAGCGCAGGGCATGAAATTCGAACACGGCCTCAGCTGGAAAGAGGTACAGGCCAAAGCCAAGGCTGAGAACAAATATATTTTCATGGACTGCTTCACCACCTGGTGCGGACCGTGCAAGTATATGACGGAAAACATCTTCCCCACGAAAGAAGCCGGCGAGTTCTACAATGCCAACTTCATCAACGTAAAAGTGCAATTCGACACCACTAAAAACGATAACGAAGAGGTGAAGAGCTGGTTCAAGGATATGGAGGCCATCAATGCCAAATACAAGATCAGGGCATATCCTACCTACCTGCTGTTTAACCCCGATGGAGAGATTGTTCACCGCGAAGTGGGCGCCCCTCCCAAAATAGAAGAATTTATCGCCAAAGGAAAAAATGCGTTGCAGCCCGAAACCCAGTATTACACCCAGCTGAGAAAATATGAGGCGGGCGAAAAAGACCCGGCATTCCTGAAAAAGCTCGCGGTTATGGCGCAAAGCGCTTATGAAATGGCTAAAGCCAACGAACTGGCCAGCGCTTATATCAGCACTATGAGTGATCCGTATACTAAGGACAACCTCGAGTTTATCGGCAAGTTCACGAGTTCCTCCAAAGACAAAGGCTTTGCCATGATGCTGGAAAACCCTGATAAAGTGGATGCGGTTATCGGCCAGGGAAAATCAAAGGCAAGGGTAACATCCATCATTATCAGCGAAGAGGTATATCCGCAGGTGCGTAAGATAATGACCGACAAAACACTTGAAGTGCCTGATTTTACAGCGGCTAACGAAAAAGCGATCCGGAAATATCCTCAGTATGCTTCTGCGATCACGGATTATACCGATAAGACAAAGATCAACTTCTACCTGAACAAGAAAAACTGGAGCAGCTTTAAACAGGAAGTAGCCAGTTATGTTGCCAAATATGGTGAAGACAAGATATCACCCGCCGAGCTGAACTCATATGCCTGGGCAGTATTTGAGAACTGCAAGGATATGACCTGCGTTACAGAAGCTTTGGAATGGAGCAAAAAATCATTCAAAGACAAGGAAAACCCTATGTTCATGGACACTTATGCCAACATCCTCCACAAAATGGGCCGCACAAAAGAAGCCATCGAAGTACAGGAAAAAGCCGTAGCGATGACTACTGACGAAGCATCCAAAAAAGAACTCCAGGAAAATCTTGACAAGATGAAGAAAGGCGAAAAGACCTGGGTGGATTAAATAAATAAGCGCCTTACCAGAGGCCCTGTAATAAAAAAGAGGCTGCCCGTATTCGGGCAGCCTCTTTTTTATTGCTAATTACTCATCAGATTATTCCTCACGCAGAAAAGGATAACGGTAATCCGTTGGTGGATTATATGTTTCCTTAATCGTGCGGGCACTTAACCAGCGGTACAGGTTCAGCATGCTGCCTGCCTTATCGTTGGTGCCTGATGCCCTGGCCCCGCCAAAAGGTTGCTGCCCTACCACGGCGCCGGTGGGTTTATCGTTGATATAAAAATTACCGGCAGCATTGCGCAATACATTTGTAGCCAGTTCTATAGCACTCCTGTCGTTAGAAAGTATGGAACCGGTCAATGCATAGGGCGAGGTCTCATCCACCAGGTGCAGGGTTTCCTCGAATTTGTCGGCATCGTATACATACAATGTCAGCACAGGCCCGAAGATCTCTTCGCACATAGTGGTGTATTTCGGGTCTTTGGTTTCGATAACCGTGGGTTCAATAAAATACCCTGTCTTCTTGCTGTAATTGCCCCCGGCCAGTATGGATGATTTTTTGTCTTTTTTAGCGCCGTCAATATATTTCGTGATGCTGTTGAAGGCTTTTTCATCGATCACCGCGTTGATGAAATTGCCGAAGTTCTCCACGGTACCCATTTTCATGGTCTTAAGTTCGGCTACCAGTTTACGTTTTACCTCTTCCGCAATATTGCTGGGAACATAGGCCCTCGAAGCAGCAGAGCATTTCTGCCCCTGGAACTCGAATGCACCCCTTGCCAGCGCGGTCACCACTGTATCCGGGTCAGCGCTTCTGTGGGCGATCACAAAATCCTTACCGCCGGTCTCACCCACGATCCTCGGGTAGGTGCGGTATTTGGGGATGTTCTCACCAATGGTCTTCCACATATTGTTGAATACGCCAGTAGAGCCGGTAAAATGCACGCCTGCAAAATCGCGGTGAGAGAAACATACTTTGCCGATGGTGGGTCCGTCCACATAGATCAGGTTGATCACGCCTGCGGGCAGTCCGGCTTCTTCCAGTATCCTCATAAATACCTGTGCAGAATATACCTGTGTATTGGCCGGTTTCCATACCACCACATTGCCGCACATGGCTGCCGAGGTAGGGAGGTTGCCGCCTATCGCGGTAAAATTGAATGGCGTTACTGCCAGCACAAACCCTTCGAGCGGGCGCCATTCCATGCGGTTATGCATGCCGGGGGAAGAAACAGGCTGTTGCTTATATATTTCGCTCAGGAAATGCACATTGAAACGGAGAAAATCGATCAGTTCACAGGCGCTGTCGATCTCGGCCTGGAAAGCATTCTTGCTTTGTCCCAGCATAGTGGCCGCATTCATCTGGAAACGGTATTTGGTAGCCAGCAGGTCGGCGGCTTTCAGGAAAATATGCGCACGGCTTTCCCAGCTCATAGCGGCCCAGGCTTCCTTAGCCTTTAATGCTGCATCGATGGCCTGTTTTACATGTTTTTCTTCGCCGGCATGAAAATGCCCGAGGGTATGCGCAATCTCATGGGGCGGGCGGATAGCCA
>DASVLZ010000121.1:0-3257 GCA_036384615.1 Sediminibacterium sp. | reverse complement strand
GATGAAGCGGATATACTGGCTGCCTGCAGCAGGGAAGGCCTGGTGCACAGGGAAACCCGGGAGCGTAATGGCTGGATTGCCATAGATATTAGGAAAGCGTTATCTTCGAAATAAGCTATCTTTGCTCCCAACTTCAACCGCCCCCTGATGAACGAATTGTTGCTCATTGTATTGGCTTATTTGATCGGATCGGTACCTACGGCTGTCTGGGTTAGCAAATCAATCTTCGATATCGATATACGTGATTACGGCAGCGGCAACGCCGGGGCCACCAACACTTTCCGTGTACTGGGTCCGAAATGGGGCACTGTTGTTATGGTGGTGGATATTGTCAAAGGCATAGTAGCCACTTCACTGTACGTACTCCTTCCTTATCTTGTTCATGACGAACTGCATCGCACCAACCTGATGATCGGGCTGGGACTGGCGGCTGTTATCGGTCATATCTATCCTATCTGGGCCGGCTTTAAAGGCGGCAAGGGCGTGGCTACTTTACTGGGCATGGCCGTAGCCATACAGCCTGTGGTAGCGGTTTGCTGCATCGGCGTATTTCTCCTGGTGCTGTACCTGACCCGCTTTGTATCCCTTAGCTCTATACTGGCAGGCGTTTCTTTCATGGTGTTCATCCTTTTCATATTCAATGAAAAAGAGACCCTCTACCGCATATTTGCCGTACTGGTAGCACTGATGGTGGTACTCACCCACCAGAAAAATATCGGCCGTATCCTCAAAGGCACCGAAAGCAAAGTACCCATCTTCAAACACCGCGACAAGCGGAGGCAGAGAAGGAATTGAATAATGAACAAGGAGCAAGGAACAGATGAACAATAGAACGGAAAATGGTCCGATCACTGTTCATCTGTTCCTTGCTCCTTGTTCATTATTCCCTCCCCCGGCACAGTTTTTTAACCTGTCCTGTTATACTTAACAACCAACTAAAAGAAAGGGTATGAAACAATTTTTTGCAGTGCTCAGTTTTGCAGTATTGGCTTTTGCCTGTTCACGGAATGCCATTACAGGCAGGAGCCAGCTAAGCCTGGTGTCTGAATCAGACCTGCAGGCGATGGCCGAAACACAGTATGCGGATTTTCTCAGCAAGAATAAAGTGATCGCATCCGGCAGCCAGGCCGATATGGTGAAACGTGTAGGCAGCCGTATTGCTGATGCGGTTCAGCAGTATTACCGCAGTAAAAACCTGTCGATGACCGACCTGAATAATTACCGCTGGGCTTTTAACCTGGTGGAAGACCCGCAGGTGAATGCCTGGTGTATGCCGGGCGGCAAAGTAGTGGTGTATACAGGTATACTTCCCGTGACACAAACAGAAAGTGCGCTTGCCATCGTGCTGGGCCACGAGATTACCCACGCGGTTGTGGGCCATGGCAGGGAGCGAATGAGCCAGGAACTGGCGGCACAGGGTCTCGGCGCCCTCGGTGGTGCAGCCATAGGATCCAATTCCAAAGCGGCAGGTGTATTCAATTCGGTATATGGTATCGGTGCACAATACGGCGTATTATTACCTTTTTCACGCAAGCAGGAACTGGAGGCAGACCACTATGGATTGATATTCGCCGCTATGGCGGGATACGATCCGCGGGTAGCAATAGATTTCTGGACAAGGATGGCTGCCCAGGGCAATGGCCAGAAACCTCCTGAAATACTCAGCAGTCACCCCAGCGATGCCGACCGTATCCAGCAGATAAAAGATGTGATGCCGGAAGCGCTCACCTATTATACAGCCAAATAAACGATTTGCGGGTATCGTAAATCCAGGGCCAAAAGCGTATGTTTATCTATTCGCTTTTGGCCTTGTTTATGTAATCCCGCATATCATGAGATCAATGGTATTACGCTGCAGGTGGGTATTGCCGGCTTTCGGGCTGTGGGCACAGGGAGCGCTGTTCTCCGCTAATGAACTCGATGAACTTGCCCGACAGGAATTTGCACGTTATGTTTCGCAGACCGACAGCCTTCGTCCCGCGGATGCCTATACACACCTGCAGGAGGTAAACCGGCGGCTTAGGGGAGCGGTGAACCGATATTATTCCGCAAGGGAGCGGCAGCGGATCAGTGGTTATGCATGGGGTGTGGCACTGGTGCCGGAAAACCATATACAGGCATTCTATCTTCCCGGCGGCCGGCTGGTAATGGATACGGGGATGTTTCGCTGGACCCAGAAAGATGATGCATTGGCAGTAGTGATATCGCACCAGCTTGCTCATATGCTGCTGGCACATGGTGAAAAACGGCTGCAGGTGGCTTTGCAGGAAAGGGCCGGGGGGAAAAGGCTGGGAGAGATCAAAACATTGCGGCCCGCAGATGCCAGGGATTTTTTTCTTACAGCTTTCGGTGCGGGCAATATAGCCTTGCTGGATCCTTTCAGCAATGTGCAGGAACAGGAGGCAGACAGGTTAAGCATGGTGCTTACCGCATTGGCAGGGTATGATCCCAGGGAAAACATCGTTTTCTGGAAAAGAATGGCCTATATAAGCAATGGCCCCGGGCGGCCTATATTGATGAGCGCCCACCGGTATGACCCGGCCCGGACGGCCGCTATGGAAGAAGAGGTAGAAGCTATTTCCCGCAAATATTACCATTCCATACCCGGGAAAAAGCCCTGAAAACCGCTAAAAACCTCAAAAATTAACGTTACCATCCTAAAAAACAGCTTGTTTCTGGGGGAACTCCCGTAACAATTTTTTAACTTTGCACTCCCTAATAACTCCTGAAAATCTTTTTAGGCATGTCGAATCAGACTTTACTTGAAAAGCTGCAATTGAAGGATGAAAAGAACCTGTTGATCCAGGGTTTACCTTCTTCTATCGAAAAACAGTTTGCTAAAATCACTTACGCCAAGAATGTAACTCCTTTGCTGAAAAGCAAGAAAGTGGATTTCGTATTGGTGTTTGCCATCAGTCAGAACCAGTTGAACAATGTGCTGAAAGAAGTATTCCCTGCGTTGCATGGAGATACCAAACTCTGGGTGGCATATCCCAAAACCACCAGCAAGATCGTGAGCGACCTGAACCGTGACTGCAGCTGGGATATGCTTACTAAAAACGAGTTTGAATCTGTACGCCAGGTAGCCCTCGACCATGTGTGGAGCGCCATGCGGTTCAAAAAGCTGGACAAGATACCCAACCGCGCACGTGCTTTTTCCGAGATGAAGAGCAATGAGGTAAAGGGAGTGGATTTTGAGAAAAGACTGGTAGTGCCGCCGGTGGAACTGGGTAAACTGTTTACCAAACACAAAGAAG
>DASVLZ010000120.1:0-4354 GCA_036384615.1 Sediminibacterium sp. | reverse complement strand
TGAGTGCCGGCGCCTTTTCTTTCAGCCGGTCCATGAAACCGGCATGCACTTTTTCGAAAGCGGAACGGAAATAGTTCCAGTCATCATCGGTAAGAATGGTGCTATGCCGCAATTGCGCCAGCGCATCGGCGGCTACCAGGTCTTTCTGCTCTTCGAGCATTTCTATCAGTGCATTCTTTTCAGATATATTCCTGGCAAAATCATTCAGCTGCCTGGTGGCTGCGGCCAGTTCATCGTTTGCCCTTATGGCTTTTTCATGCTGTTCGCGCCGTTTTCGTTTTTGTTCTTTATATACCAGCACGGCAACCGCCATCAACACCAGTACAGCGCCCATAAGGATATTG
The DNA here is from genome assembly GCA_036384615.1 of Sediminibacterium sp. Taxonomy (GTDB): domain Bacteria; phylum Bacteroidota; class Bacteroidia; order Chitinophagales; family Chitinophagaceae; genus Sediminibacterium. The sequence goes on along the minus strand of DASVLZ010000120.1, from coordinate 4,010 downwards.
CGCTCCATGATATTGATCTTACGCCTGCTGCGGATATTCTCCATTTCGGCATTGTACTGTTCCATTTCTACCTGCTGCCTGGCACGCAGCAGCAACAGGCCGTTGAATGAGCGCGACAGGCTGTCCTTTACCAGCAAGGCAGAATCCAGGTACATGGCAGATGTTTCGGTTTTTCCCTGGAAAGCATATAGCTTGGCAAGCAGCGGGTACAGGGTTTGCAGCCTGTTGTATTGCTTTGAATCATATGCATAGCGCCGCGCCAGCTGTAACTGGTCCCATGCTTTATTCACCTGGTTTTGCCTTAGGCTGATATCACCCAACACCATCTGCGAACCCGAAGCCAGTCCCCAGTCGTTATCCTTAATGGCATTATCCACATCTTTCTGAAGAAGCGGGATGGCTGATGTGTAATTGCCTTCCAGGAAATAATTATATCCCAGGTTGCCGCTGGCAATACATTCCCAGGCAATATTACCCTCCTTCCCGGCTTCCTGTATCGTTTGGCTGAAGTACATACCGGCCGTATCCAGTTTTTCCATTTTCTGGTAAGCCAGTCCCAGGGTATTGAGTAAGCTGAGCCGAGGGTCCACCATCGTCATTTTTACAGGAGGACCGGCCTCCAGGGCCTGACGGATATAAAAAACCGTTTCAGGAAAATCATTGAACCGGTAATGTTCCATTCCCATCTGCATCAGGCAGTTCTGTTTGTGCGGGAAGTCGGCCGGGCTCAGGTCTTTGATGAGGTTGTATACCCGCCTGTGATGTACAAATGCCTGTTCATAATTGGCCGTATTATAATTATACAATGCCAGCATATTCTCTGCCATGACTTCGAGCCATAACACGTTTTCACGAATGGCAGTCTGTTTAAGACTATCCAGCTTATTCAGCACCAGTGCCCGTGAAAAGCGTGTATCCCTGTAATAAAAATAATGGACACGCATTAACCGGGTTTCCAGTAAAAGATCCCTATCTTTCTCCTTCTTTGCCATTTGCGCTATACTGTCGATAGTGCGGAAGATGGTCGCTGAATCCCTGTCTTTCTCGGGCAGCACACCATAATACAGGCCGAGCAGCATAGGTGCCCGCTGGGAATATGTTTTGAAAAGTAATGACCGGTAAGGAGACTGTGCCCGGCAAATACCCGGCATAAGGATAAGGATCAGTATAATATATATAAAACCGTTGTATCTCAAGCAGCCTGTTTGGAAATATGAAGATACGAACAAATCAACCTACACATGAAAGACCAGATCTATCCCTGCCTGTGGTTTAATGGTCAGGCCCAGGCGGCAGCGGCATTTTATTGCTCCATTTTCAGGAATGCGTCCATTACCGCCGATCAGCAGATGGTGGTAGCTTTTGAACTGGATGGCAGGAAATTCATCGGCCTGAATGCGGGGCCACAGTTCACATTCAATGAAGCGGTTTCCTTTGTAGTGGAATGCGAGACACAGGAAGACATCGACTACTACTGGGAGAAGCTGACCGCAGACGGCGGACAGGAAAGCCAGTGTGGATGGCTGAAAGACAAATTTGGCGTACCGTGGCAAATTGTACCCACTATTCTCCCCCGCCTGCTCTCCGACCCGCAGCGCGCACCCAGGGTAATAGAGGCCTTTATGAAAATGAAAAAGTTTAATATACAGGCACTGGAAAACGCCTGATACAGCAAACCGGAATTTTTTCAGTGATCATATCCTGTCCGGCACGGTTTTGGAAATACTGAAACAAAGGCCTTTTCATTCAGAACCTGGGGTGGTCTTGCCTGAGAACATACCCACAATATCTGATCTGGATAATACCAGCGAAGAGACGTGATGAATGAAAATGCCAGGGGCTGTCTCTCTGAGGCAGCCCCCTGTTTTTCCAATCCGTTATCCTATGAAACAGAAACACGGACATGCAGACAAAACCATTGAAGTAATTATTGAAACTCCCCGCGGCAGTGCGGAAAAATACAGTTATGATACAGGCAGCCATCTTTTCAGGATGAAAAAGATATTGCCTGCAGGAATGGTTTTCCCTTACGATTTTGGCTTTATCCCCAACACAAGCGGAGAAGACGGCGATCCGCTGGATGCAGTGGTGATCTCCTCTTTCAGGAGTTACCCGGGCATCAGCATGCATTGCCGTATCATAGGCGTGATAGAAGCGAGGCAGAGCCAGGATAAAAAAATGATACGCAACGACCGTTTCCTGGCCATACCGGTAGAAGCTGTATTGCTATCGAATATACATTCCGCCAGCGATCTGCCCCGCATTATACTGGAAGAGCTGGAACAATTCTTTATTAATTATAATGCACTGGAAGGAAAAAAATTCAAAACGGAACGTATACGGGAAGCCGGGGAGGCATTCAAAAAACTGCAGAAGAACCGCAGCAAAATCTATTAAATTTTCCAGACATGCGCAATCCACTCTTTAACCGGTATCACCTGAGGGAATACATCATCTTCGGCGGAGCAGGCGCCCTGTTATATTCCGCCACCATATGGTATTTTCTCGCAAGGGCGCGTTATGCAGATTCATGGATCGTATTTATCGGCAACGGGCTGTTCATGCTGATGATCATCTGGTATGCACTCCGGCTAACCACCCGGAGGAATGATTATAAAAGTGTGTGGAAGATGCTGATGGCGGGTCATCTGGCAGCACTGGTAGGTATTACCTTCTGTGTGATCTTCTGCATGATCCTCTGCTTTATTTATATACCCGGTTTTATGAGCGGCGACAGCAAAGACGCTTTCCTGCAAAAAGCGCCGGAGGGGATGAACGTTGATAACAGCGGTACACTTCTGCAGATATTCCTGCCGGCAACAATAGGTAATTTCGGATCGGCGGCGTTTATGTCGCTGGTGATCTCGTATGTATTAAAACCTAACCAGACAAAAGATAAAGCCGCACCGCTGTAAGGGCATGATAACCGAAGCTATGCAGCAAGCCCTACTTAAGGTTTTCAGCAATATCAATACCGGCCTGCAAAAACAATTCATTAAGCTGGTCCGACAATGCATGTATGCCCGTTTGCTTTTGTATGCAATAGTTAGCCCCGAGTGCTATTGCCTCGCCTGCCACATTTTCAATAGAATTGGAATAGAGCACTATAGGCATATCCACCAGGCTATTCAGCTGCCTGATGCGCCTGATGCCTTCCAGCCCATCGGTTACAGGCATATTCAGATCAATAAATACAATATCGGGTCTTATGTAAGTAAGTATACTAAGTGCATGGTCGACGCTCTGTGCCCAGGTGCATTTACAACCGATGCCCGCGCCCTGCATGGCTTCACTCAGAATAAGCATTTCGTCTTTATCATCATCAATAAGTAGTATATGTCGTTTCATGGATACGGATTTACTGAACGGAAACCGTTCATATCACATATGGCAGCAGGCTGGTTCTGGTGATTGCCGGGTACAGATACCGGCGTGGGGATAATACGTTATACAATAAATACAGTGCATACAAATATACCTGATTTAGGCATGGACAGGAAAAAAATATTCAATGTCCAGCCCTTGATCTGGGTTCATTATCCCGCTAATTTATCAAGCGTCTTACAAACCTGTATACTGGCCTTGATTATTTTTTGGGCAATCCTGTTTTCTGCTGCCTTTTCCTTTGAAATGCCGGAAGGTTTCCTCTTTTTTCCGGGCTTAAGGTTTTTCCTTATGATACGGGTCATATATTCCTGTTAGTTAAAAACTGTGCTCTTATGATTCCTACGTATCGCTGACGAAAGAAATCCACACATAAAAGACAGAAACACCGCATCGCATTATTGACGTGAAAAAAAATCCACGGTAACACTGAGAACCTGCAGAGAGAACGGGTGGCATAAGATTCGCATTTTATGTATTCCAATATCATCACAAAAACATTCATCCATTCATTCAAACATTTTATCATGGCAAACACGACTACGGCAAAAAGAGGATCTGCGAATACCAGGACAGCGGCAAAAAAATCATCTGCCGGCCGCGGAAAAAACGGTACAGCGCAAAAA
>DASVLZ010000119.1:0-1619 GCA_036384615.1 Sediminibacterium sp. | reverse complement strand
TCGGTGATCACGGCAAGCCCGGGTTTGCCAAAGCCCTCATACACTTTTTCGGCAGGCAGTTCCGGCAGCCGTTTCAGCTCCAGCGCATGTTTTGAATAAAATACCACGGCGGTATCGGCTTTATCCATCGCCCCGCGGTATTCCTGCATGAATTGTTCGTTGAGGCTGCTGTAGGTATGCAATTCCAGCACGCCTATGAGTTTCCTGCCGGGGTATTGCTGTTTCAGGGCATCGATGGTAGCTTTCACCTTACTGGGTGCATGGGCAAAATCGCGGTACACAATGGTATGGTCATTACCAGCCACCAGCTCAAGCCTTTTGGCGGCACCCGTAAAGCTGCCGATGGCAGGCAGGAACTGCGCTGCCGTTACGCCCACCTCTTTGCATGCATAATAGGCCGCATACAGGTTCATCAGGTTATGGTTGCCGAATACCTGCAGGGAACCGCTCACACCGTTAATGGTTACCGTAGTCCTGCCATGGCTGATGGTATGTTCGGGTACGCCGTAGGGCTGGTAGCGTATATCGGGGCACCGGTGTTTTTCCACCAGGTCCTTCAGTACGGGATCCGTTTCATTATAGATCAGCAGCCCGTCTTTTTCAATACGGTTTATGAAGATCACGAACTGCTCCAGGTAAAAATCGAATGTGGGGAATACATTGATATGATCCCATGCAATACCGGTAAGAATGGCTACATGCGGATAGAGAAAATGGAATTTGGGCTTCTTCTCTATGGCGCTGGCCGGGTATTCATCTCCCTCGCATACGATCACGGGGGCATCGGTAATGTTTACCGACTGTGCAAACCCCTGCACTTTGGCGCCTACGAGGTAGTCGGCCTGTACTCCTGCAGCCTGCAGCACATGCATGATCATACTGGTGGTAGTGGTCTTTCCATGGCTGCCGCCCACCACTATGCGCTTTTTGTTGCGGCTTTCGTGGTATATATATTCGGGAAAAGAATATATGGTAAGTCCCATTTCCCTCGCTTTCAGCAGTTCAGGGTTATCAGGTTTGGCATGCATGCCCAGGATCACTGCGTCTATATCGTTGGTAATCAGTTCGGGCTGCCATCCCACGGTATCGGGCAGCAATCCTTCGGCGGCAAGATTACCCCTTGCCGGCTCAAATATTTCATCGTCCGTACCGGTAACCTTGTATCCTTTCCTGTGCAGGGCAATGGCCAGTTGGTGCATAACACTGCCCCCTATTGAAATAAAATGAACACGCATAACGTTAGTATGTAAGCTGGTTTCAACAAATTAACAAAATCGCCGCGGCAGGCAGGCAACAATTCCGGCCGAAAGATTATCTTTGTTGAAACGCAAAATACAGCCTTATCACTGATCCCAAACGCCAAGCATGAAAAAGACCGCCCTTCTTTTCCTCTCGATCCTGGTTGCTGCAGCCGTTTTCAGTTCCTGTGCTTCTTCCAGGAAAGGATGTCCTACCACCAATCCTAAGTATTTCAGGTATTGATGCAGGCCCGCTTTTTGTATGACCACACTGTAAAGTAAGGATGGCGATGAATTGGATAATGCTTACAAACGAAGCCCAGTTGCAAGAACTGGTAAACAGGTCCTACTCCACCCCGCAGGTTATTTTCAAACACAGTA
>DASVLZ010000118.1:0-9738 GCA_036384615.1 Sediminibacterium sp. | reverse complement strand
GCCGGTGCAGCCGAGGGGGTGGCCCAGGGCAATAGCACCCCCGTTAATATTTACAATGTTTGGGTCTAAGCCCAGCTCCCTGATCACAGTTACCGACTGTGAAGCAAATGCCTCGTTCAACTCTATCAGCTCTATATCATTCAGGCTCATGTTCGCCTGTTTCAATACTTTGGGTACAGCGGCCACAGGACCTACGCCCATGATACGCGGATGCACACCCGCAACTGCAGAATTTACAAGACGGCCGATGGGTTTCAGTCCCAGTTCATTGATCATCCTTTCACTCATCACCAGCGCAAAAGCGGCACCATCACTGGTCTGCGATGAGTTGCCCGCCGTAACGCTGCCCCCGAGGGCAAAAGCGGGTTTCAGTTTTGCAAGCGCTTCCATGCTGGTATCGGCCCTTACTCCTTCATCGGTATCCACCACGTAAGAGCGCACTGCCTTCTTGCCTTTTTCATTTACATAGGTTTCTTCTACTGTAACAGGTAAAATACCGCTCTTGAAATACCCGTTCTGTATTGCGTGCATGGCTTTCTGGTGGGAGGCAAGGGCGAATGCATCCTGCTCTTCGCGGCTTACACCAAATTCTTTGGCCACGGCTTCCGCCGTGAGCCCCATGCCCAGGTAATAATCAGGATCTTCTTTGGTGATGGAATAGGCAGGTACGGTCTTCCATCCCGCCGTAGGCACCATGCTCATGCTTTCGGTACCGCCGGCAATAATACAATCCGCCATACCGGTGCGTATCTTGGCGGTAGCCATGGCAATGCTTTCCAGTCCGCTGGCACAATACCGGTTAATGGTAATGCCCGCCACATCAATACCCAGTGCCCTTGCAGCAATGATACGGCCAAACTGCAGGCCTTGTTCCGCCTCGGGAACAGCATTGCCCACGATCACATCATCCACCCGCTTAGGATCCAGCTGGGGCACCGATGCTGCCAATCCTTTCACTACTTCCACTGCCAGGTCATCAGGCCTGAAAAAACGGAATCCCCCGCGTTTGCTCTTGGTAACCGCGGTGCGGTAGCCCGCTACAATATATGCTTCTTGCATACCCTTTATTTTGTTATCCAAATATACGTATTTTTTCAAAAGGTTGTTTATGCAACTACCGGGGGCGTGAGTTGTTATCGTGAGTTGGTCGTGAGTTGATCGTGAGTTAGCGTGAGTTGGCGTGAGTTGGTCGTGAGTTGACCGGTATAATGGGGGAATCTTACGTTCTCACGCCAACTCACGATCACAACTCACGATCAACTCACGACTACTAACGATCATGCTTCCTCATTATCTTCGCGCCATGATCTACCCCCTTATCCGCGACCTGCTTTTCCGTTTTGATGCGGAGGAGGTGCATTATTTTTCGATGAATATGCTCAGGTCTGTATGCTCCACAGGAGCGGGGAGGGCCGCGGTGCGCAGGAGTTTCGGGTGGAATGGTGGAGCATTGGAAAAAGAATACTGGGGCTTGCGTTTCCGCAATCCTGTGGGGTTGGGCGCCGGGTTCGACAAAAATGCGCTGTACCTGCGGGAACTGGATGCCCTCGGGTTCGGGTTCGTGGAAGTGGGTACCGTTACGCCAAAGCCCCAGGCAGGTAATGATAAGCCAAGGTTATTTCGCCTGCCGGCAGATAAAGCCATTATCAACCGCATGGGATTTAATAATGATGGATTGGATGCCGTGAAGCAACGCCTTGCCGCATGGAAAGAAAAAACGCAAACGCAGGGACAACTGGTAGTGGGCGGAAATATCGGTAAGAACAAAGTAACACCTAATGAAGATGCATGGAAAGATTATATCACCTGCTTCAAAGGGCTGTTCGGGGAAGCCGATTATTTCGTGGTAAACGTAAGCTCACCCAATACGCCCGGCCTCCGGGAATTACAGGAAAAGGATGCACTGTATAAAATTCTGTCGGAACTGCAATCCATCAACCAGGGCAAGCCAACACCCAAACCATTATTACTGAAAATAGCGCCCGATCTTACCCGCGAGCAGGTGGACGATATCATTTCCCTCGCGCATGATGTAAGGTTAAGCGGACTTGTTGCGACCAATACCACCATCAGCCGCGAAGGATTGAGTGAAAGCTCGGCGGCCAGGAGCCGGGAAATAGGTATGGGGGGACTGAGCGGCAGGCCTGTAAAAGAAAAAGCCACCGAAATCGTGGCATATATTTCGGGGCAAACAAAAGGAACCCTACCCATCATAGCCAGCGGGGGCATATTTACCGGGGAAGATGCAAAAGAAAAAATACATGCCGGGGCATCACTGGTGCAGGTGTGGACAGGTTTTATTTATGAAGGGCCGTCAATTGTAAAAAATATCTGCCGCCATCTTACTTTATAAGACGGGCGGTACAAAATCAATGATATGGAATCTCTGTTTACTTCTGATAACATGGTTAGTTTCCTGGTGCTTACAGTGCTTGAAGTAGTACTGGGTATCGATAACGTGATCTTTGTAAGTATTATCATGAGCCGGCTGCCGGAGCGGCTGCAGCCCAAGGCCCGCGTTACCTGGATGATCACCGGCATCATCATGCGTTCACTGCTCCTGTTTGCATTGAGCTGGCTGCTGGCGCAGAAGGGTAAACCCTTGTTTTCCGTATTGGGAAAAGATATTGACCTGGCCAGCCTGGTAATGATCGCCGGCGGCCTGTTCCTCATCTATAAAACGGTTAAGGAGATACATCATAAACTTGAAGGCGAGGAAGAAAAAGCAGCCGGCATCAAAGGCAAACCACTGGGCTTCGGCAGCGCTGTTTTCCAGATCATACTGATAGATATGGTGTTCAGTTTCGACAGCATCATTACCGCGGGAGGTACCGCCAAGCGGCTGGAGATCATGATCGCCGCGGTGGTAGTGGCCATGATCGTCATGTTCCTGTTCAGTCCCAGGATCGCTTCCTTCATACACAAACATCCCACACTGAAAATGCTGGCGCTGTCGTTCCTGGTGCTGATCGGTTTCGTATTGCTGGTGGAAGGCTGGGATAGCGCAAGATCGCATGATCTGCACTTGAAGAACTACGTCTACTTTGCCATGGCTTTCTCCTTTATCGTGGAATTGCTGAATATGCAGGTGCGCAAGCGGTATGCACGACCTGTAAAACTGCATGAACCCAGCCTGGAAGACATACAGCCAAATGACGGGGATGATATGGCTAAATAATAAGCCTGTTAGACAGTAGGGTTGCGATCTTTTGTTTGGAGAAGTGCCCGGCAGGTCTTTACTTTGAATATCAAAGCACTTTTTATGCAGGAGAAAAACGAACACCTTGATGCGCTGCATGATATCCGCAATATGATGGAGCGCAGCAGCCGTTTCATCAGCCTCAGCGGGTTGAGCGGTATCGGCGCCGGCATCTGTGCGCTGGCGGCTGCCTGTTATATCGGCTGGCGTTTCAGCGCCCATAACCTGGATAGCGGGGAAGATCCGTATAACCTGTATGCCAGGTTCACCAGTACATTGTTATATGTTGGGATCATCACATTCGTTGCCGCTTTGCTGGTGGCTTTCCTGTTTACCTACCTGCGCAGCCGTAAAACAGGTGTTCCTATCTGGGGAACTACGGCCCGCCGCCTGCTCATAAACACCGCCATTCCGCTGGTTACAGGCGGTATTGTGGTACTGAGGCTGTTACAGGGGCAATTGTTTGAACTGATCGCTCCCATGTGCCTGGTATTTTACGGCCTGGCGCTCATTAACGGCAGCAAATACACTTTGAAAGAGATCAGGTGGCTGGGGTTCAGCGAAATATTGTTAGGACTGGTCAATCTCTGGTTCATCGGGTACGGTCTTTATTTTTGGGGAGCCGGTTTTGGCCTGCTGCACATTCTTTACGGCGCCATCATGTGGTGGAAATATGAAAAAGCCTGATGCCTGCCCGTAAACCAACAACATGAAGAATCCTATCGAACATCTCAATAAAGCATTCGACAGCCGCGTAAGGCTGGGCATCATGAGCGCATTGCTGATGAATGAGCAGGTGAGCTTTAATGAACTGAAAGAACTGATACAGGTAACCGATGGCAACCTGGCCAGCCACTTGAAAACACTGGAGGAAGCCGCTTTCATCAAGGTGAACAAAAGCTTTGTTGGCAGAAAAAGCAATACCACCTATGCAGTTACCCGCGCAGGCGAAAAAGCATTTAAGGCGCATCTCGAGGCATTGGAACAAATGATCAGGAGTACCCGGTAATTTTTTTGAACATGAAATCTCCATCACTCATCAAAGCCTTTGGCTATGCCGGCAACGGCATCATCCGTTTTTTCCGTTACGACCGCAACGGGCGCATACACCTGCTGGCAACCGTGCTGATCTGTCTTGCCGGGTGGTACTGGAAAATATCGGGTATAGAATGGTGTGCGGTATTGCTCTGCACAGCGCTGGTAACTTCGCTTGAGATGGTGAACCATGCCCTCGAAAAACTATGTGATATGGTACACCCCGAGTGGCATCCTGTTATCAAAACTGTCAAAGACGTATCGGCGGGTGCAGTACTGGTTGCTGCGGTGGTGAGCATGGCGGTTGGCCTGATTATTTTTATTCCCAAACTATCCTTTGTACCATGAAACTGTCTCATATCAGTAAACTGTTGTTACTGTCGATATCCTTTACCATGAGCATGCTGCTGGTAAGGTTCCTGTATTCAGGCACCACGGATTATCGTTTCTACGGCTGGAACACTTTCCTTGCCGCCATCCCTTACCTGGTAAGCACACAACTGATCAGGCTCAAAAAATTCAGTTCTTTTGCTTTATTGCTAATGGTGGCATGGCTGCTGTTCTTCCCTAATGCCCCTTATATTATTACAGACCTGCTGCATTATGAAGAGCGCCCGCCGGTTCCTTTCTGGTATGATATATTGCTGGTGATATCAGCAGCATGGAATGGCCTGATCCTCGGACTGGTATCACTTATGAACGTGGAAAAATTCCTGCAGCGCATCCTGAAGCCTGCCTGGGTGCATGTATGCGTGGCGTTAAGCCTGCTGCTCTGCGGCTATGGTGTATTCATCGGCAGGTTTCTCAGATACAACAGCTGGAATGTGGTTACCGACCTTCCTTCCCTTGTATATACATCCGCTCATCATGTGCTGGTTCCGCAACGCTATTCCAAGCTATGGGTATTTACACTTCTCTTTGCTGTGCTGCTTTCCATTATCTACTATACATTGAAGCAGATACCCAAAATGGTAAAAAATGATAGTCGATCTTCTTAAAAATCAAATCCCATAGCAAAATACCATACCGGGCTTCCTTTGAAAATTCCTTTCATAGGCCATCCGGCATCCAGCTTCAGGAAATAGCCTAACAGCGTACTGCGCACGCCAAAGCCATATCCGCCGGCAAAGGGGCCGAGGCCACCGGCATCCATTCGCACGGTCACAGGCGTACCGGGTTCCTGGTATATTTCGCTGGGGCGTTTAATGCCATTGTATTTACCATTCCATGCAGTGCCCAGGTCTACAAACTGCACCAGCTGGAAGTTGCGCAGGAAGGCATTGTTGATAGGCCTGTTGAGCAAAGTAGAGAATACCGGGAAACGGAACTCGCTGTTGAGCACAAATGCATTGTTGCCATTGGCCACATTCTGGTTATAGCCGCGCATATTCACCGCCAGTGACTGGAACGCATAGGTCTGATCCTGCGCCGGCGGGTTATGGTTGAATTTGGGATTGATCCATCCATCCACGCCACCCAGGTAATAGATCAGCTTATTCTGGCCCCAGGAGAAATCCGCGGCAGCCCTGCCCGCCCAGATAAAGTTGCGGTATATCTTATGGTAATACCTGCCATCAAAACCGAAATTATAGGTGAGTTTACCGCCCGGAGTGCCGGGCAGGTTCATATCCAGGTATACCTTGTAGCGCAGCCCTACCCATATATTCTGTGTAGGGTTAATGGTATTGTCATGCACATATTCAAACCTGGAAAGGATATACTTGCTCACGGTATCCGGGAACTTCAGCGCATTGGGATCGGGTAATCCGGTATTGTTGTCGAAAGAACGCAACACCCCCCTGTCTGTACGGAAGCCCACAGTAGCACGCAGGCTTTTCACTTCATTGATCGGGTAGCTCACATTGGCCTGGTACAGGTTGGTGTAGAGCATGGTGTTAAAATTCGTGTTGAAGAAATTGCTCACATTGCTCCTGTAATAGGTAAGGCCCCAGTCAAGCCGTTTGCGGTAATTCTGGAAAGTGAAAAAGACATCCTTATCGCTCAGGTCGGTACCCAGTCTTACCCCGCCCACGAATTTGATATCTTCCATCAGGTCACTCACTCCTACGCGGAAGGTGAAGTTGAAATCATTACCGTTATTCAGTTGTATGGGGCCATTGCCGCCGCCGTAAGGCTGGTAGCGGTTTACCAGTATATTATTGGTAAAGCCTGCCAGTACATAATCCGAATTGAACTTCAGCCGGTAGTCAAATAACCGCGATTTTGAAAGTATGGATGCCGTTCTTTGGGCCAGTGCCGGATCATTTTTACGCAGCGCCGATGTATCCGGTTTTTCGTCTGAAAATTCATTCTGGAAAAAATCGTTGTTTTTCCTGGATGTATCCGGGCCTGCATTGTTGTATATGATCGCTTTCCCCTTCTGCGCTTTCTGTTCAGCCGCCAGTTGCCGCATATATTCCGTAGGCCTTGCATTCACATTCCTTCGCACGAGGGATATGGAGTCCACTTTCAGTTTGTATACAAACTTATAATCGCCTTCACGCCTTACCTCGCTTACCTGCCCGTTATTACCTGCAATACGCGTTTCGAGGAGCGAGCTTTGGTAATTGGTGATGGGGAATGTATAGGTCGAATCTTTATACACCTGGAAATACCCCACACTGTCCGGCTCCTGTTTCTGCCATGCGCGAAGCGTGGAATCAAATTCTTTGGGTGATGGATTACGCAGCAGTTCATCACCTATATAATACAGGGTATCCAGGCCATTCCGCTGCGTGGAGAAGAACCCTGCCCAGCGGTTGCCGATACCATTTGCATCAGACACAAAAGTGAAGTGGTTGGTATTGTATTGCATGGGATAACGGGCATCGCCTGTTTTCACATTCGTAAGCTGGGTTAGCTGTTTTTCCTTGCTGTCGTTCAGCACATCCACCATATAAATATTGAACGGGTATTTGCCCGGCAGTACCGTATCGGCATTAGGGGCGGCAGGTCCCGGCCGGTTAGAGGAGAAAATAATGCCTACCCTGTTGGGAAATGCCACGAAAGTAGGGTCCAGGTCATCATACACATCATTGGTGATCTGGGTAGCTTTCTGCTGTTCGATCTTGTAGGTGTAAATATCAGAGTGGCCATTCTTCACGGCGCTCAACACAAGGGTGTTGGCATCGATCATGAACGTGGCATCCAGTACCTGGTCAAAATCCGGTATCTCCTGTTTAAAGCGTTTGTATTTGGCCAGTACATCATATACAAACATCTTCACCTTTCCATTCTCCCAGTACATCACCAATAACCTGGTACCTTTTCCATCCCAGGCAAGAATAGGATAATTGGGGTTGATATCGCCCTGGTTGGTACGTACACCTATTTTGAGCAATGTACGCGCATCATAAAAGTTCTCCATCAGCTTTACGCTGTATTGTCCCTTCTTAAACTCCACTACAGCATAGGTATTGCTGCGGAAGTTGGGGTTGGCCTGGAAGCGGAAATATTCGTTCCTGGATACATCTTCCGAAACCACCATCTGCCCTTTCGGCTGGTTGCGGCGCTGGCGGATATCTTTTGCATACAATTCCTGCTCATACAGCATAAAATCCTCCAGCACTTCCTTGTACTTGCGTTTGCATACGCGCATACAGGCATTGTTGAGGTTTTTGTATATCCGGGCCAGGTAAAGCAGGTAGGTTACATTTTCCTTGCGATATTTGTCTGCTATATATTTCCAGAAAGCATGGCCCGCGAGTACGGGCTTTTCAAAAGCGAACTGGTAAAATGAATTGTACCTGCCTCCGAGCATGGCGCTTTTGAGCTGGTCGTCCCATTCCGTGCTCCAGGTTTCGGCGGTATAGGATACATAGCCATCCACCAGCCATTTGGGAAGATCCAGCAGGGCCTGGTTACTGGCAAATTCCCCGATATCATCACCAAAAAGCATATTATCGGTAAGCACTTTGGCAATGCCTTCACGGATCGATTTTTTCAGGTGTTCATGGTTGCCGTCAAAATATACCACCAGTTTGTTATTCACCAGTTTCGTAAGTCCGCCGGCATTCTGCCAGTCGGAACCCAGGCCTATATTGCTGCTTTTATAATCGTTGTAATCATTGTATACCACGATATTGGCGCGGCGCTGGAGTGAGTATTCAACAAAATTCTCGATGGATTTCAGCTCTCCTTCCGCGGTCTGTGCCACGAATTTGCCTAATTCCACACCACCCTGGGCCACATAGGTATTGAAGTTGGGCGACTGGTAAAATTTCCAGTTGAATTTTTTATGCTGAATGCGGTTCTTACCAAATTCCACGGAATTCACCTGCGCGCCGGCAATAAATGGGGAAGTGATCAAAGCAAAAACTATCCAAAGGGTGATTCTGTTCACTTGCATATCCGAACTTTGTGTTTTTAAAATTAGTCAATTACCGCTAAAAGCGGTTAAAAATACCCGTATGCTCACAGTCAAAGCTTTTACCTTCAACCCCGCCCAGGAAAACACGTATGTGCTGTATAACGAGCGGAACAAAGCTATCATAATTGACCCCGGTTGTTACTTCAGTGCTGAACAGGAAAAGTTAAAAAAGTTTATAGAGGATACGGAACTGGTGCCGGTGAGGTTGCTGAATACCCATTGCCACCTGGACCATGTTTTCGGCAACCTATGGGTGGCCGGTACCTGGGGACTGCAGCCCCATATTCATACAAACGAACTGCCCGTGCTGGCAGCGGCGCCTGCATCGGGGGGAAAATGGGGTATGCCTTTCAAAAATTATGAAGGACCGCTGCAGTACCTGGAAGCCGGTGATTCCATACTGCTGGGAGATGATGTACTCAAAGTGCTGCTTGCCCCCGGCCATTCGCCCGGCAGTATCTGTTTTTACTGCGAGCAGCAGGAATTCCTGATCGGCGGCGATGTGCTTTTCCGTGAAAGCATCGGCCGCACCGATCTTGCGGGCGGCGATTATGATACCCTCCTCTACAGCATCCGCACACAACTTCTCACCCTCCCCGACAACACCACCGTCTACCCCGGCCATGGCGTTGCTACCACGATAGGATATGAGAAGAGGAATAATCCGTTTTTACAAGACCGGGGGTAATTGCAGATGGCAGATGGCTGATTGCAGATTGAAGGAATTCGTTTCTATAATCTGCAATCAGCCATCTGCAATCTGCCTTACTGTGCATTATTATACGCCGTAATAAAGATCGCACCGAGGTTTTTATAAGGCGGTACGTAGTCATCGAATTTTTCTTCTGCACTGCCGTGGAACTGGCCGCTGAGGGTGCGCCAGATAGCGGGCCAGTTAAGGTCTTTGCCCTGCCGCAACTGGTCGGCAATCAGGTTGATCATACCCTGGTTGATCATGCCCGCACCTACCTGTTTGGAAGAAATGATATGCGCGCCAGGGCATATTTCCAGCACTTTGTTCAGCATCTGGTACCCGCCGCAACTGCCCACCAGTATTACCTTGCCCGATGAGGGCAGTTTGGAAATGGTGGAGTTGAGGTAATAGCTATGCCCCCTGTGTATCACAACCGTAGGT
>DASVLZ010000117.1:0-5657 GCA_036384615.1 Sediminibacterium sp. | reverse complement strand
CCGCCGCATCTTCAACTATATATTCTCTACCACACTGGAGTACAACAAAAGGTTCCTCGATAACAAACTCGATATGAACCTGCTGGCGGGTCATGAAAACCAGAAGACCGTGAATACGAATATCGTGTCTGGCGGTACCGGTGTTCCCCTCACTACTTCCGTAGCCTACCCGAGTGTATCCACACCCAATGTTACTACACCGATAGCGCAAACAGATAACAGCATAGAGTCTTACCTGTCGAGGGCATTGTTTACTTACGACAACCGTTATAACCTGAGCCTGAGCCTTCGTACAGACGGTTCATCAAGGTTTGCTGCGGGAAGGAGATGGGGCAGTTTCTGGTCTGTGGGCGGATCATGGAATATTGACAGGGAGAGCTTCTTCTCCGGCATGAAAATATTTTCTTACCTGAAACTCCGCGGTTCTTACGGCACTTCGGGCAACAACACTTTTGGTGATTATGCTTCACTGCCTACTTATACATTCGGCGGTACGTATAACAGCCAGGCAGCCAGCGCACCCGCCAATGTGGGTAACCCCACACTTACCTGGGAAAAGAACAGGTCGCTCGATATAGGCCTGGAGGGAGGTCTCTTCGATAGCCGCATTACTTTTGATGTGGGTTACTATCGCAGGAAAACCTATGACCTCCTGCTGAATGATCCGCTTTCTCCCACAACCGGCTTCCTCACATTCGGCAACAATATCGGATCAATGGAGAATAAAGGCATAGAGCTCACCATGAACTTTGTGCCGGTACAGGGCCGCGACTTCCGCTGGGATATTGGTTTCAACGTGGCCTGGAACAGGAATAAAGTGCTTACACTCTCTGCCAGCGGTGCCGATATCCTGAGGGGTGCCAACCAGATCAGCAGGCTGGGACAGGACTTCCAGTCGTACTATGCCCGTATCTGGGCCGGCGCTGATCCCGCCAACGGCGATCCGTTGTGGTATGTGGATGCAACCAAAAAAGCTACCGTCAATGATATCTCCAAAGCCAGCCGCGAGATCATTGGTTCCGCTTCTCCCAAAGGCTTCGGCGGTGCCAACACTACATTCAAATACAGGAATTTCTCTGTTAATGCCAACTTCTACTTCCAGTACGGCAATATGCTCAACGATCAGTGGGGCTTCCTGTATACCAGCGATGGCGCATTCCCCAACCTGAATAAGAACCAGAAAGAACTGAGGAGGTGGACAAAAGCCGGCGACATAACCGATATACCGAAATATGTATACGGCAATGCCAATAACTCCAATGGTGTTTCCACACGCTATTTCTATAAAGGCGATTTCATCAGGCTGCGCTCCATTATGGTGGCATACGACCTGCCTGCAGCACTGCTGAAGAAATGGAATATGACAGGTGTTACTTTCTATGTGCGCGGAAACAATATCTGGACAAAGACCTTCGATCCGCAACTCACTTTCGATCCTGAGCAGCCGATCAATGGCCTGTCCAATAACCAGTTCTTCATACCGAAATCATACACCGTGGGTGTGAACCTTTCATTCTAAACTTAAAACCAAACAACAATGAAACGAATCTATATACTGTTTTTTGCAGCTGCCGCATCGCTTACGGCCTGCAAAAAAAGTTACCTGGATCTGAAGCCTTACGACCAGGTGGCGCTGGATATTGCGATACAGACGGAAGGGGATATGCAGGCTGCCACCAACGGTATTTATTCAGCCATGAGGAACAGCTCGCTCTATGGACGTGATGTGGAACTGCGTGGCGATATCCTCGGCGATAATGTATACATCTCCACCACCAACTCCAACCGTTTCCTCGAGTATTCTGCTATTACCTACATACCCTCTTCGACCAGTGTGGCAAATACCTGGAATGCAGCATACGGAGCCATACTGCGGGCGAATAATGTGATCAACAGCACCATTGCCGCCAATACCAATACCAACCAGTACCGCGGCGAGGCCCTGGCACTGCGCGCATTGTTATACCTGGATCTTGTGAAGCAGTATGCGAAAACCTATACAGCGGCTTCTGCTGCTACCGACCTCGGTGTACCGCTGGTGCTTGCCTATGATCCTACACTGAAACCCGCCCGCAGCACCGTGCAGGCTGTATACGACCAGATAGAAAAAGACCTGCTGGCCGCCATCCCGTTACTTTCCAGCAGGTCAACCTATTCTTCCGGTTATATCAATAAGAATGCAGCAAAATCCATACTGGCAAGGGTATACCTGTTCAAGGGCGACTGGGCAAAAGCCCTGTCAACCGCGCAGGATGTGATCACTACCGGTGGCTATACGCTTACTACCACCTCCAATTATGCATCTTACTGGTCGCAGGGAACTTTGCGTACCGATAAGACGGAGAGCCTGTTCGAGATCAGCTTCGATCCTAACGGTAATGCGGGTAATGAATCGCTGCCGTATTTCTTTTTGCAGGCAGGCTATGGAGATGCGTTGGCGGCTAATTCCTTTTACGAAACATTCAGTACCACAGATGTGAGAAGGGCATTGATGGTAGACGGAACCAGGGGAGGAAAGACCGTGAAGATCATCAACAAATACCCAAGCAATATCAATTACACTATTAAAATGGTTCGCCTCTCGGAGACCTATCTTATAGCAGCTGAAGCAGCATACCAGTCGGGCAATCAGCCGCTGGCACTTACTTATGTAAATGCTGTAGCCACAAGAAGGGATCCTGCTTTCATCGGGTATGTATCTGCCGGTACCCAGTTGCTGGAAGACATCCTTACCGAGAGAAGAAAGGAACTCGCATTTGAAGGATTCCGCTACTGGGATCTCCAGCGGTATAACCGCGATGTGGTGCGCATCAACAGCAACAACAACTATGCTGCCAATGTACCGCTGGTCTTTGCAAAAGACAATTTCAGGCGCATACTGCCTATCCCCCAGGGAGAAGGTGATGCCAACCCGAATATTAAGTCGCAGCAGAATCCGGGGTATTAAGAAATTGCAAGGCTTGATTTCCCCCCGCGCTCTTTTTGAATATGAAGAAGCCGTCTCAATTTTTATTGAGGCGGTTTCTTTTCTATTCACACACCAGTAAAGATTAGTTGGTATAATCCGGGTTCTGCGAATCTTCGGATTTGCCTGAATCTCAGAATTCGGGATCGCTCCTGGTCTCTAATGGGCCCGTAGGGACCGCCGCTTTGTAGCCCGCAAAAACGAGTGATCTTTTCATTGCCCCGGTAGGGGCAATCCTTGTTTCTTTTGCCGTTGTTGGTCGCCCGACCAACAACCCGCTTCAGTTCACCGCTTTGCTCAGGTCAATCTCCAGCCTGATGCTGAAGATATTTTCTTCTATCAGGATATTCATCCGGTAGCTGCCGGTATACAGCAGGTCGAGCCGCTTGCGCATCTGCTGCAGGTTGGCGGTTTCGTAATTCATGAGGTTCGAAGTTTCTACAGGCTTGCTGTTCCTGAGCTGCAGCGTAACGCGCGACCCGTCTATCTGCACAGATACATTGGTCCAGTGTTTATCAGTGATCCTGTCATTCACCTGCCTGAAATTATTTTCCACGAGCGGGAACAGGATATAAGGAACAATACGCAGGTTCTCGGGCTCACCCGACTGTTCATATTCTATGGTAATATCGCTCGCATTCGTAAGCTTTTCCAGCTGTATAAAATCCTTGATGGCATCGATCTCATGCGATAAAAGCACGGTGGGCTGGTTACATTCTTCAATCAGGTAATTGACGATGTTTTTCAGTTTGTCAAGCATCTCGGGCACGCGGTTGGCTGTTGAAAACGAAAAAGAGTAGATCTTCTTCAGCATTACGGGCAGGAAGCTGGGCTGGATATAGGTGTCGATGAATTTGAGTTCCTTATTCACTTTTTCCGACTGGGCCAGGTATAGTTCCTTTTTTTTGATGTTCCACATTTTGTAGAACTTGATGGAAACACCGAGTGCCGTCATCATCACCACACCGTGCATGCTGCGCAGCAGGTCTACCACGCCTATATAAGAGAATGGTTTCAGACCGAAGAGTCCCCGCAGGGGATTGATGACCCAGGTATAGAAATAACTGGAGAGTGCCGCATCCAGCAGCCCGAAAAGGGCGATGAAGAGAAAGAAGGTCCCGTATTTTTCATGGAGCAGGTACCGGGGCAATAAAAAATACAGGACGGAATAACAGAAAAGGATATCCACCGATAACAGTACCAGGTTCTCGAAGAGTGTGTATTGCAGGAAGGGCCAGTAGCCTATATCGGATGATGCCGGCCGCAGGCTCATGGTGATCACATAATAGCTGATCCATACAAACCAGAAAGCGCAGTGCCGGAACAGGCGATAGCGCGGGTTATTGGAATAAACAAAACTGTGAACGGTCATAGGCGCAATTTCTCATGTTAAGCATGACTGCTCTGAAAATTAACCTTTTTTGGTCATCTCAGGTCATCCCGTAATCAACAGCTTACGGAGGCTGGCATATATAGAAGGCATCCGCCCGGTTATCAGAAAAAGAAAGCGGGCAAGACTACCCGCTCGGTATGTTGTTGTTTCCCTAAACTAAAAACTGAATAACAACATGAGAAAATTGTACCGTAATATTTCATCTTTTCAGGGGCACAGCAAAATCAAAACCACCCAGTAATGAATTTACCCGCCCGAACACCCGCAAAAGCAGACTGAAGAAGACCCCAAACCCCAACTTCTTCCTATCTTGGTGCCCCCAAACTCCCTGCACTATGAGATATACCTACCTGTTCGTTGTAATGGCACTGGCTGCATGCGGCACACAGCATACTTCAAAAACGGCACCCGACTGGAATACCGTTTTTACACAGATCAATACCGAAGTGCTGAACCACTCAAAAGCATACAGCTCGCTGAAATATGCTACAGAAACCATCGGGCACCGGCTTACCGGGTCTGAGAACGGTAAAAAAGCAGAACAATATGCTTATGACCTGCTCAAATCATACGGTTTTAAAAATGTAAAATTCCAGCCCTTTGAAGTGGAGAGCTGGAGCAGGGGAACGCTTTCCGTTACCACAGGCACCAGCGCCGCAGGCCAGCAGCCTGTGAAAGCCGTAACACTGGCCCATTCCCCGGTGCAGGCAGATGTAAACCTGGAACTGGTAGATATGGGCAATGGACTGGAAGAAGATTACCAGGCGGCTCCTGGTAAAGTCAAAGACAGGATCGCATTGGTATACCTCGGCGTATTGCCCGGTTCCAAACCCGGCACACGCTCGCTTCACCGTTCCGAAAAAACAGCCATCGCTACCAAATACGGGGCAAAGGGTATCATTATCATCAACACCCCTCCCGGAGGCATATTACTTACAGGAACCGCTTCGGTTACCGGCAAGCTGATCCCCATTCCCGCTGTTTGCATTGGCAGGGAAGATGGCATGCAGCTGAAACAACGGCTGGCAGCAGGTAAACTGTACAGCCATATCAGCATGACGAATTTCTCCGGTATGATCAAAGCACGCAATGTGATTGCTACGATCAGGGGAAGGACATTGCCTGATGAGAAGATCGTTGTGGGCGGCCACCTCGACAGCTGGGACCTGGCCACCGGCGCCATCGATAACGGCATAGGTTCTTTTTCAGTGCTGGATATGGCGCGCACCTTCCAGGCATTGAAACTGAGGCCGGCAAGGACCGTTGAGTTCGTTATGTTCATGGGTGAAGAAGAAGGAC
>DASVLZ010000116.1:0-9368 GCA_036384615.1 Sediminibacterium sp. | reverse complement strand
TTGTGCAGGAGCGCATTACCACCACCTGCATTGACGATATAGTTGGCAACGGAAGGAACCGTGAAATAACCAATGATCCCGATCAGCAGAAAAGCGATATACGCCCAATCGGTGGTAGAGAACGGCTGTCCGGGAATACCGACTCCGGCTGCGGCGCCCGTGATCATGCTTTCCTCGATCTTCGCAATGATGGCCCCGAAAATATTAGCCACCGGTAGCCACAGGTATACGTTGATATACCTCGCAAGCCACACTGTCAGCAGGTGCTGGAAACCATCGAATATCGAAAGCGCAAAAACAATGGGGCCGATGATGGCAAGCACGATCAGGTAAAACGTGCGTATGACATCAATCACCAATGCAGCCGCCTGGAACACCAGTTCAAGCAGTTCCCTGATCCCTTCCCGGATCCAGTTCGCAGGGTTCAGCGCGCTCAGTCCCCAGCCCGGGGTCTCGTGCAGCGAAAGGTATTTTTCCATCACGGTATTTGAATCCCTGACCATCGCTGCAGTAACTGTCACTGTCGGTTGCAGGATACCATTGAATAAGGCGATCACCGAGGGAAAGATCAGAATGCAGAATCCGATTACAAAGGGTCGCATCAATCCATATACATCCACCGGTTCGGCTGCAGCAATCTGCTTCCACACCCGCATGGCGATATAACAAAGTGTAGCCAGCCCACCGATCCCGCGCGCTACCTCGGTCAGTTTGCCGCACATCGGCATCATCTGGTTGTACAGGTTGTCGAGTATGGATTGCATCAACCCGCCATTCGAAACAGATTGCCCGTCCACGCAGGCGGGCAGCAAAGCCACCGCCAATACACACATTACGGTTTTCATAACACATCATTAATAGTTACCTAATCGCCTGATTGCTTCCAGGTCACGCTTTTGCTGCAGCCGAAGCAACAGGGTTCTGTTGCACACATCGCTTAATGACTTTAATTTGGCAAGCTGCTGCTGCACCGACTGGTCGATCTGCCGGACAACATTGGAACGCTCCCCATCGCTCATGCGCAGTGCGCCCGCTGTCAGCACCAATGTCAACAGTTCGCCGTCTGCCGCAGCCGCATCCAATAGTTTACTGCTATTCGCAGCGATGCCAGTTAGCTCTTCCGAGGTAAAGACCTTGCTGGACCGCAGCCGGGCGATCAGGGTCTGGCAATCCATAGCCAGTTGCCGCTGTCCGCTGTATATCCGTTGAATGGCAGGATCTTGCTTCACAGAAGCACTGACCATCAGCAGCCCATCGAGATAACTTTGGTGTAAATGGAAATTGGCCTTTCCCGCATCACGCACGCTGTTATAGCCGTACAATAATACCTGGTAGCCGGACTTCATTTCGGACAGCATCAGTTTGAACTGCGCCAGTTTCTCCAGGTCAAGGCGCAATTGCTCGAGCTCCTGCCCCTGCGAAAGAACCCGCAGACAGGACAGCAACACGATGGATATGCACAGAATGGTTTTCATGGCTTACGGTTTAATTTTTGTAAGAATTGCAGGTCACTTTCTATCCGGCCTTTCTCTGCAGCGATACGCGCATGCTGGTGCTTTAGTGCCTGCATGCTGTCCAGGCAATTACCCATGGCGGCACGCAGTCGCAACAATAAGATCACCCTGTCGGCATCCTTCATCGAAAGCCGGTTGTCTGCAATAAGCTCCTGAACCGATGCCAGGATATCCCGGCTGTATCCAAGCAATTCATCAAACTGCACCTCTTGCACACCGTCTTTGGTAAGGCGATGGTATTCGGTTGCCAGCTGCGCCTGCATTGAGCGGATCTGTTGTACCTGCGGCAGGGTTTTGACCACCGGCCGTACGGAAGACAGCTCCCTGAAATACGCCGCATACAGATCCTGCTGTTTCACCTGCCAGTCAGCGATCTCCGCCAGCTTCCCTTTCGAAAGTGCATGCTCCGCCACCTGCTGCGCCTGTTGCAGCCTGAGGGTCTGGATCTGCAATTGCTGAACCTTCAGGTCAATGGCTTTCACTGCCTTGGAAAGCAGCAGCGATACCGGGTCGATACTTTGCGCATGCGCATGATAAGAGAAAGCGCATAAGGACAAACACACTATATTTTTTTTCATGGTACCATGGATTTGATTGCGGCTTCCACGCTTCCCAGTTTCTCTACCGCAGTGATCAATGCATGTTTTTCGGTTTCCTCCGTTGTGTAAGCCAGGTATTCTTCCTTGGACACTTCCAGATGGTATACTTTACCCAGTGGCCAGATATATACTTCCTTATAGTTGCGCGCTGGGTCATTGGCTTTGTTCATGGACAGTATTTTGGGCACTTCACTATCAGGCAGCCCCAGCAAACCCTGGATTTCCTGGAACCTGCCCTGGTACTTGGACTGGTCCAGCAGGATTTTCATATCTGCATTGTTGATGATGGCCTGCTTGATGATATCGGAAGAAAGGATGTCTTCAATTTCCTGGGTGACAACCACCGCCTCTCCAAAATGCTTTCGCGCTGTTTTGAACAGGTACTTGATATATTCCGCCATCCCGTTTTTGGCAATCGCCTTCCATGCTTCCTCGATCACGATCATTTTCCGAGCGCCTTTGAGTTTGCGCATCTTTGCAATGAATAACTCCATGATCACGATGGTCACTACTGGCAGCAGGATCGGGTGATCTTTGATCGTGTCCAGCTCAAATACAATGAACCGCTGGTTCAGCAGATCCAGTTGCTCCGTTGTGTTGAGCAGGTAGTTAAATTCCCCGCCCTTGTAAAATGGGCGTAAGACATACAGGAAACCCGCTACGTCAAAATCCTCTTCGCGAACCTTATCTCTGCTCAATACTCCGGTAAACTCATCCCGCACATACTCATAGAAACTGTTGAAGGAACGATGCTGTACCGGCTTGTCATAATACCCTTGCAGCGCATGGGAGATGGCCACGTACTCGCTGCGGGAAAAAGCCTCATTGTCCTTTTTCCATAAGGTGACCAGCAGGGTTTTAATACTTTCTTTCTTTTCAGTGTCGGGTAAACCACCTTCCGGGATATGGAAAGGGTTCAGCCTTATGGGATCGGTTTCTGAATGGGTATAGTAATATCCTCCCAGCAATCCGCATACATTCCTGTAAGAATGGCCTATGTCAACGATCACCACATGGGTGCCCTGTACGCAGTAAGCATGGGTGATATGGTTTTGCAGAAAGGATTTACCTGTACCCGATCCGCCTATCACAATCTTGTTCCTGTTGGTGATAATGCCTTTGCGCATCGGTTCATCTGACAGGTCCACATGCAGCGGGCGGCCGTTAATCCTGTCTGCGAGCCGTACTCCAAATGGGCTGATCGAGCTGCGGTAGTTAGTTTCCAGGTTCAGCAAACATGCCGCCTGGTGCGAGAAGCTTAAGAAAGTTTCGTTTACAGGCAGATCTCCCGCATTCCCCGGGATACCCGCCCAGAATAACTGGGGAGCACCCACAGTTTCGATATGCGGGGTGGCATCCATATGCGATAAGGCAGCGGCACAGAGGTTGCGGATAGCCGGCAACGCAGATGGTTCCTCTGTCCAGGCAAGAATACCGAAATGCGCCCTCACAGGCTGCCTGCCCTCTGCCACCGCTTCGTTCAGGTAGAGTCCCACCGCTTCTTTTGCAAATGCATTCTCCCTCGAATAGCTGGAGAGTGATTGCAGCCTGCGCCGCTTGCTTTCCAGTTGATTCATCAATACTGCACTGTCTTCCACCACCAGGTACTGGCTGTACACATGGTCACAGGATAACAGCTGGCCAATCGGTGAAGCAAAACCGACCGGGAATTTGTGCTGGTCAACAGAATACTTCTCATAATCGATCCGGGGGCCGCAAAACGCAGGTAAATGATCTCCATCAGACAAACTGAACAACACGCAATGCTTTTCACCGATCCTGATACCGTCAGAAAAATCCAGGTCCCTGAACACCTTGTCCGCACTTAAGGACAGGTACCGGTTGACCAATGCTTCCAGTGCTTTATTTTGCATGCGGTGGCACCTCACAAATCCCGCATCTGCCAGCACCTTGACAAACTGCGAACAAACCCCTTCGAAGCTTTTGGCAAAAGCCGGGTCCAGCGTTTCCATCGGTGGAAAATGTTTGCGTAAAAGGGAGGAGCAAAGCGAATTCACAGCCTTCCTGTCCTTCGCTTTCAGTGTCAGCATCAGGTAGCTGCCGTGACCAAGAAAAGGCCTTTCATGAAAAAATCGTTCACTGGAAAGGGATAGAAAAGTATGTTCTTTTGCAAAATCACCCTTGTAACGTTCTTCTGTATACCAATCCTGCTTATGCAGTACGGTGCCGGCCGGCAATAGCCTGATCGCTTGTACCCACGACTGGTGAAATGCCTCGAACTGCGCGCTGGAAAGCGTAAATATCTCAGGCAATTCCAAAGCGTAAGCAATGGTAATATCCCCATTTTTGGAGAGCAGCATATCGTGTTCCGCTCCATAGAGTGGTAATATCTCAGACAGGTGGTTCATTTGCCGAAATTGGTATTTGTTCTGACCCAGTGGGGGATGGACTTTTGTGCAATGCGTTTCATGAGCCCGTGTTCACCATACTTGCGGTTATTCCGGTAGACAAACACGAAAAGCATGGTCCCCAGGATGCCTGTGAGCAGAAGACATAAAACAAGGGGAACACCTGCGATATATAAAAGGGCGAATACCAGCAGCAATACCACAACTCCTATGCAGAGCCACCAGATATAGGGGCCTTTCAGACCGCGGAATACCATCGGTTGGTTCACACCTTTATTGACCATATACACGCTCTTCATAATCGTTTCTTTGGTGATTTCCTGGTCCTCTTCTTTGCGAGCAAAGGTTCTTTGTTCCGCTTAGGTGCCAGCAGGTCATGCTTCTGCGATTTAAGTGCATCCGGCAATACAGTGGGGATGCCTTGGATGGTAGCTGCCAGCGCCGGATTTTCATCTTTCCAGGTTTCGACATAGGCCTTCCACCCTACCGGGTCCATGTCAGCAAGGGTAGGGAGTTCGATAATGAGCAGGAAGTCCTTTTGTTGCCCGTATGCTTCCTGGCTTCCTTGGAAAAGATTTTTTGTACGCGTATCGAAACAAATCCTAAAACCTTGCATGGTTTCCTGTAAGTCATTAATTGAAATACGGTTCATAAAATCAGTTACTTCCCGCATTTCCCACAACCGCAGGTCCAAAAAAAATTGCGTGCCTCCGATATCGACTTTTGGCAATGCTCTTGCCGGCCAACGTTCCCACATAACACTATAATATTAAATGCCAAAAAATGCGCGGATCACAGTAGTGACCACCACCAGGAATACGCAACTGCCAAACCATGCAGCAGCCACCTTACCCGTGTCATGATCGCCCGCATTCCACTTGTTGAATACTTTGATGGCCCCGATCAGCCCCACGATGGCGCCCACCGCATACATGAGTTGTGTGCCTGATGCGAAATAGCTGCGCACTTTCTGGTTCGCATCCAGGATACCTGCATTCCCATCCTGTGGATACGCAGCGACTTCAGCGAATAAGATCGCAACCAGTATCTCAAACTTCTTTCTCCACTGTTTCATATACACACCGTTTTGTTATAAATGGGATCAGCTTGTATCACATGCCCAAACCCTTCCTGTTGGATTGACTTAGTTTCTGTAAAAGCACCGGTTTATCATGCTTTGCCAGCAGCATTCGTTTATCCTGCCTTTGCCGGATAGTGGTAAGAACCTTTTCTATTTGTTCTTTTAGTGTCGGGAGTTCCTGGCGGGTAATCAGGAAAATGATCTTATAATTAAGGTCAAAATATTGGTGTACAATTCTGTTACGCACGTTTCTCATATCCCGCCACGGCAATTCTGGAAACGCTTTTTTACCCATGGCACTTATTCTGTTGGATACCTCACCCATGATCTCAAGTGAACGGGTGACTTTGTGCTCCAATTCCCAATCACTTTCAAGATCGGTCAATGATTTGCCATGCATAGCATCATTGACCCTGTTAATTTCTGTAAGTATGTGCTGAAAATATTTTTCGTCAGGTATGGACGAAGGCTTCAAGTCCGACATCTTCTATTTCTTTTAGAACATGCGGAAGGATGAAAGGGCTTAACCGGTAAGGTTCGATAATTTCCACCTTTCTGCCAAGCAGGTCTTCAAGGAAATAACCGAGATCCATAAAGTTCCGGAAGGTAAGTTCCTCCTCATGAAAGTGAACAAAGAAATCTACATCACTTTTTTTATGAATTCCCGAGTCCCTTACAAAAGAACCGAACAGTGTTAGTTCCCTGACCCCGTAGCCACGGAGTTGCGAACTGTTTTCTTTCAACAGTTGCAGCAAAGCTTGTTTATTGGCTACAGGTTTGTTTTTCATCTTTCGCAAAATTAACAAATAAGGTTATAAAACATGCCCGCCGCTTATCCAAACGCACTTGGGTTTCCTGCACAACCATTAGAGCGGCAGGGCATGTATGTTGCAGTGTATTCTACACTTAACGTTTCCTTCTATCCCTCAACCACCGCAACCATTCCTTCCGGTACACCCATGCGATCACGATATAGTAGCTCAGCACGATCAGCGCAATAGCTTGGGTAAACCGCATCCATCCGATACCGTAAAACATGCTATTGAAAGTTTCCGATGTTGATAAATAGTGTGAGGCCATAGGCATTCGAAAAGGGTGAAGCGCCGCTGGCAATCCCGAAAGGGATCAGGTAGTAGATATCAACGCCCCAGCTCTGGTCGCTGACAAACCCCTTGTATCCCGCTCCCAGCGAAAAGTATTTCCGGTTACCCTTTGACCGGTGCTCCAGGGCCATACCTCCACGCAAAAAAAACGATTCATCAAACCCGTATTCTGCACCGATGCTGGCGCGCACTCCCTTCCAGTCGTCTTTCAGCAGGCGGCTGGCATCAAGCGCAACCAGGAACTGGTCATTGTTTTCCGAATGCTGGCAGTAAGCCAATCCGATACCCGCTGTCGTAGGCAGATAGGGATTACCACCCAGGTTCGATACCACCGCTCCCCATGACAATACCTTCGATGCATCACTTAAATTGCAGGACTGGTAATAGCCGATATCTCCAGATACGCTGTAGGTATTGGGCAGTATACCCGCTGGCATACTGTTTCCGAAGAATCGCATGGTGGCTCCGAGAGCAGCGCCACTCCCCAGCTGCAGGGCATAGGATGTACCGATATGGTATTCACTTGTTTTGTAGAGGCCAAGTGTCGCGCCGTAATCATCGCGTAGGGCAAGTGTTCCCATATCCAGGTAACTCACCTCCAGGCCGAATGCGGAAGCCTTACCTGTGGAAGCCAGGTAATCGGCATGCACAAACCTGGTATCCTTACTGACACCCGGCAGCCAGGGCATATAATGCACACTCGCCTGGTGAAAGTTTTGTGTGAAGGCAGCCGCTGCCACGTTATAGCTTAACGCCTGGTTTCCTGTTGAGGAAGCAATGCCGGTATTGCCCATCCCCCACCCGCGGCTGGAAGCGGAAAGGGTGAGCGAAGGGAACCTGGTCAGTTGGATACCACTCTGTGCGAGGGCACCCAATGGCAGTAGTAATATTATTATCAGCGCTTTCATGGGATCTGTATGGAATAGTGAAGGGTATCGGAGGAAATGCCCAGGTCATCGAGCACATGAAAGAACACTTCCTGGTTTCCCGGCTGGTGGAAATACCATTTGAGCAGGGGGCTGGTGGTAATTACCGATTGGCCGTTGATCAGGTAACAGTAACTAAGTATCGCACCATAGGGTTGCCTGCTCTGAAGAGCATCGAAATAATACATCCAGTTATCGGGAGAAGCTCCTGCCTGCTCCACCTGCAGGGCCACCACGGGTTTGGCGCTCTGGACACACGAAACCACAAGCGCTTTATGCACTACGCGGCCTAACTGATCGGTCAGGTAAAAATCCACGCTATATACGCCCGGTTCATCCGCGCTGCAAAAAAGGCCGCTGGAATCCGCCGCCACCACGAAAGGCCTGGAATCGGTCAGGCGCATCCCGCGGTAACTGAAATGAACCTTGCCGCTGGTTTCGCTGTAGGAAAGGTTGAGCTGGTGCTGGGCGGGTGCGGCATAAACCATCACCATTCCGTTATTGGTTTGGTTGATATTTGAATAATCTTTCTCCCGCACGTAAACGGTGTCCCTCGTAAAATGCAGGTCCGCCACTCCCCGCTCCGTATCCTGCTGCTTGGTACAAGCCGTCAGCAAGAGGCAGATAACAATCAATGGTTTCATAGGATTATTGTTTGAATAGATTTTCAGCATGTTTTTCTCCGTTATAGAATCCCGTGATAAAATAGAAAGCGCCACTCAGCAGGTTTTGCAACCCCTCCACGACAAATAGATTCTCTCCTTTTTGTCCTCTGTACTGCCAGCTCCTCACCCATCTGCCCTCCGCTGTAAACAGGTCCAGCAACACCGTCTCCGCTCGTTTCAGCACTGCTGTAACCTGGATGCGGTCGCTAAACGGTATCGGGAACACGTTCCAGTCACGCACCGTCCCTGTAAAGGAATTATCCGGCAACGTATCGCGCGTCATCGGCCCCACTTTCACAAAGGAGGTGAACAGGCTGGTACAATTTCTTTCGCTGGTAGCCCAGAGACTGACAGGTATACTGTCGCCGCTTTGGTAAAAACGATGTTCAATCCGGTTGCCGCCTGTTTCAAAAGCTTGACCATCGCTCACCACCCACCTATACTTTGCTGCACCACTTACTTCCGCTGTCAGGGTAGACTGTCCGCCATAGGCTATGGAAGCAGGCGTTATCGTTAATCTTCCAGCCGGGAACCCAGTATCGTCTGCTGTGACTGCCACGCTCACACTGTCAGCGCAGCCCTGCGCGCTAACCCAAAGACGATACTGCCCGGCGCCTGCGAAAAAACTGCTGTCCTCCGATAGCGCCTCCGCTCCCGGCGGCGAACTCCACCGCCATCGTTCATAACTGCTCTCTACAGCTGTAGTGGCTGTGAGTAAGGTCTTTCCCTCCGGGCACACTTTCAGTGAACCGGTAATAATCGGTGTGGTAACGCTTCCCGTGGTAATGGTAATAGCTTCCGATACTGCGGCAGCTGCACATCCTTCCGCTGAAACAGGCAGCACCGTATAGCTCCCACCCTCATGCACTTTCAGGGTATCCTCTGTGCTGCTGCGCAGCAGACCGCCATCCTTGTACCAGTAATAGGTGGTGCCGGGAGCATAGTTCAGGATCCGGATCACGCCTGTATCTCCATTACACAAATGTGTGTTCGCAGCGGTGATGACTGCTTTGACCGGTTGCGCTTCTACAACAATGGTTGCATCACCTGTGGCAGCATTGCTGCAGGATGTACTGCTGGATTCCTGCACACGCAACAGCGAATAAGTGAA
>DASVLZ010000115.1:0-1802 GCA_036384615.1 Sediminibacterium sp. | reverse complement strand
CTACTGTTCCATATTCAATAGCTTTTCTTCCCGAACATCCTGTCGAGGTAATCCTCTTTAAATTCCACGTAAGTGGGACTACCCGAGGGAGTGGTATTGGGTGTATGGCAGGCAAAGAGGTCTTCAATAAGTGTTAACATTTCTTTTTGAGAGAGTGGTTGCCCTGCCTTGATGGCCTGCTGCCGGGCCATGCAGCGTACCAGCTTTTCGCGTTTGCTGAATTTGATATCACTGCTGAAATGTTTGAACTGCTCTATCAGCAGTTCTATAGAATGTTTTTCATTGCCCGCTTCCATATCAGCGGGAATGCCCTGTATTACAAAACTGTTATTCCCGAAAGGCTCTACCTGGTAGCCGATGGCCTGCAGGTCGGGCAGCATATCGGTAAGCAGGGCGGCATCTGCATGGCCCAGTTCCAGCGTTGCGGGGAACATGGTCTGTTGTGTGGTCATTTTTTTTCCATGCGCTGCCACTCCATACCTTTCATACAATACCCGCTCATGTGCCAGCTGCTGGTGTACCAATATAAAACCATTATTCGCGGAAGCTATGATATACGTGTTATGCAACTGCAGCAGCGGTTTTTCAGAAAGGATACGGATAGGCTGGGGGCCGGATTCTGTATCGCGGAGCAAAGGATTCACTGATCCCGGGCCGGCAGGCGTACTGTTTGCAGCCTCATCTGCAGGCGTTTTTGTTTCCGGCTGAAAAAAACTTTTCCAGTGTTTAAGTTCGTTCTTATTATCACGCTCTATAAAATGTGCCTGGTTCTTTTGAGTGAAAGCCTTGAACAGGTCTGATGAAGCGGCCGCATCTTTCTTTTCCGTGGTAAAAGGTTTGTTTACCGCATCCAGGTTCTGGATATCTGCATTGAGCGTAAAATCGAGGGAAGGAGAAATGCTGAACTGCGCCAGCGCATGTTTTACCGCCGCCTGCACAAAAGCATATATGATCTTTTCATCCTCGAACTTGATCTCCTGCTTGGTGGGATGTACATTGATATCCACCTGCGATGGGTCGAGTTCTATATACAGCACATAACTGGGGAAACTATCCTTCGCGATCATGCCTTCGAATGCACTGTTCACCGCATGGTTCAGGTAAGCGCTCCTGATAAAACGGTTATTGACAAAAAAGTACTGGTCGCCGCGGGTCTTGCGTGCCGTTTCGGGCTTGCCTGCAAAACCGGTTATATTCATATAATCGGTTTCTTCCTTTACCTGTACCAGTTTGGCATTGTATGTATTGCCCAGCACCTGTACAATACGGTTCTTCAGGCTGCCGGCTTCGAGGTGAAACATCTCCTGCCCATTGGCAGTAAGCGAAAAGAAGATATGGGGGAATGCCATCGCTACGCGGATAAACTCATCCACGATATGACGCATTTCGGCGGCATTGCTTTTCAGGAAATTCCTGCGCGCCGGAACGCTGAAGAAAAGGTTCTTCATGCTGATGCTCGTTCCTGCCGGGCAGGCACAGGGTTCCTGCTTCAGCACGATGCTGTTCTCGATCTCTATATAAGTACCCAGCTCATCTTCCGGGCGCCTTGTTTTGAGTTCTACCTGCGATACCGCCGCAATAGATGCCAGCGCCTCGCCACGGAACCCCATGGTCCTGATACGGAAAAGATCATCAATATTGCGGATCTTGCTGGTGGCATGGCGCTCAAAAGCCATCCTGGCATCGGTTTCGCTCATGCCCTTGCCATTATCGATCACCTGTATCAGTGCCTTGCCCGCATCACTCACGATCAGCCTGATCTCGGTGGCGCCGGCATCGGCTGCATTCTCCAGCAATTCCTT
>DASVLZ010000114.1:0-5789 GCA_036384615.1 Sediminibacterium sp. | reverse complement strand
AGCGCGGGTTATGATAAGGATCATACACAACTGGGGGTGCTTTATGATTTCACGCATAAAAATGCGCCGGTGTGTTTTGGAATTTTGTATATCTAAACACATTCATATGAAAACAGTACTCGTTGTTTCTGCCCTGATCGTATTCGGTATTGCCTGCGGGAACCAGAAAGCTTCGCGGCCGGCTGATACCACTGCGCCGGGCGAAACCGCTTCTGCCGGCACAGCCAATGGAAACCCTTCCTATGATCCCGATAGGGGCGAAGGCAAATTCACCAGTGTTGATCTTGGTTCGGAACTTGACAAAAGCAAGGCTTCCGAGGGTAAAAAAGTATACGGCGTTAAATGCGGCGCGTGCCATAAGCTTACGGATGAGAAGCTGGTAGGCCCCGGATGGAAAGGCGTTACCACCCGGCACAAACCGGAATGGATCATGAATTTTATCACCAATACAGATGAGATGCTGAACAAGGATCCCAAGGCCCAGGTGCAGCTGGAGATATGCCTGGTAAGAATGCCCAACCAGAACCTGTCTGATGCCGATGCCCGCAACCTGCTGGAATTTATGCGGGAAAATGACGGCGTAAAATAGTACTGCATCAATAACTGATCATGCAACCTTTAATCATTGACTTATGAAAAAATATTCCATCTTCCTGCCGGCGCTTGCCGCAGGTATGCTGGTGCTTGGCCTTCTTTCCTGCAAGCCTAAGAATGCAGGCAACGCGGTGAGCGGCGATGCGGCCGAAAAGGCCTATGTGGCTCCCGGCAAATACGACCAGTTCTACAATTTTGTTTCCGGCGGTTTCAGCGGACAGCTAAGCGTATATGGCCTGCCCAGCGGCAGGCTGTTCAGGGTAATCCCCGTTTTTTCGGTTGATCCTGAAAAAGGGTATGGCTATAACGAAGAAACCAAACCCATGCTCAATACTTCTCATGGCTTTGTACCATGGGATGACCTGCACCATGTGGAGATGTCGCAGACCAATGGCGAGATCGATGGACGCTGGGTATTCGTGAACGGTAACAACACACCGCGGGTGGCGAGGGTTGACCTCAAAACTTTCAGGACCGCGGAGATCATCGAATTGCCCAACAGCGCAGGCAACCACTCATCACCCTTTATCACAGAAAATACAGAGTATGTAGTGGCCGGCACCCGGTTCAGCGTGCCTCCTGATGATGTGAACGGCGATGTGCCGCTGAATACATACAAACAGAATTTCAAAGGTTACCTGAGTTTTATCAATGTAGATAAAAACAATGGCGGAATGAAGATCGCTTTCCAGATAAAAGCGCCGGGTGTTGATTTTGACCTGAGCCATGCCGGTAAGGGAAAATCGCACGGATGGTTCTTCTTCTCCTGCTATAACTCCGAACAGGCCAATACCCTGCTGGAAGTGAATGCATCGCAAAGAGACAAGGATTTTATCATGGCCGTTAACTGGAAAAAAGCGGAAGAATATCTCGCCGCAGGCAGAGGCAAAAAGCAGACTGTAAAATATGCACACAATGTGTTTGATGAAAAAACACAGACAGCTAAATCCGAGATGAGGACTGAAGTGGTGGTACTGGATGCACAGGAGCTGAAAGACCTCTGCTATATGATACCCTGCCCCAAATCGCCGCATGGCTGTGATGTGGATCCTACCGGTGAATATATTGTAGGCAGCGGCAAGCTGGCAGCGCTGATCCCCGTATTCAGTTTTGATAAACTGCAGAAAGCAATTGCCGCAAAAGATTTTGCAGGAGAGTACGAAGGCATTCCCGTAGTGAAATATGAATCTGTGCTGCATGGCGAAGTGCAGAAACCCGGCCTGGGGCCACTGCACACCGAATTTGATGGTAACGGCAATGCCTATACTTCTTTCTTTGTTTCGAGTGAAGTGGTGAAATGGAGTATCAAAGACCTGAAAGTATTGGATCGCGTGCCTACTTATTATTCCATCGGCCACTTATGCGTGCCAGGCGGCGACAGCAAGAAACCTTATGGCAAATACCTGATCGCGTATAACAAGATCACCAAAGACAGGTACCTGCCGGTAGGGCCCGAATTGCCGCAAAGCGCCCAGCTGTTTGATATCAGCGGCAGCAAAATGCAGCTGATACTCGACTTTCCCACCATTGGCGAACCACACTATGCACAGGCTGCGCCTGCTTCGCTGATACAGGGGAATTCTGTCAAGTTCTTCAAGATCGATGAGAATGCGCATCCATATGTTTCCAAAGGAGAGGGGGCAACCAAGGTGGTACGGCAGGGCAACCAGGTGCATGTATATATGACCGTAATACGCTCTCATATTGCGCCTGATAATATTGAAGGCATCAGGGTAGGTGACGAAGTGTATTTCCATGTAACCAACCTGGAGCAGGACTGGGATGTGCCGCACGGTTTTGCCATGAAAGGAGCGAATAATGCCGAACTGATCATCCTGCCGGGTGAAACCACCACATTGAAATGGGTGCCGGAACGTACAGGTATTTTCCCTATGTATTGCACCGATTTCTGCAGTGCCTTGCACCAGGAGATGCAGGGGTATGTAAGGGTTTCGCCCGCGGGATCCAGTACACCGCTCACATTCAGCACCGGTAAAAACCTTCCTGAAGCTGAAAAGACAGGAAAAAAATAATTACGGAAGACAATAGCCATGAAACCGAAAATCAGTACCTGGAACAGGATATTAATGCTGGCCTGCGCCATCGCAACAATTGCTGTCCTGTTCGTACCCATGTGGAGGATCGACCTGGTGGCGCCGCAATATCCCGAAGGGCTTTTCCTGTTGATCCATCCCAATAAACTTGCGGGCAATGTAGACATTATCAACGGGCTTAATCACTACATAGGCATGAAGACATTGCATGCGGATGATTTTCCCGAATTCCGCATACTGCCCTATGTGCTTATGGGATTTGCTGCACTTTTCCTGCTGACGGCGGCAACAGGGAAGAAGGCACTGCTGAACATCAGTTTTGCCGTTTACCTGCTGTTCGGCATCCTGGCGATGTATGATTTCTGGCAATGGGAATACAACTATGGCCATAACCTGGATACCGATGCTGCCATCAAAGTTCCCGGCATGAGCTACCAGCCGCCATTGATCGGGTACAGGCAGTTGCTGAACTTCAGCGCTTATTCCATGCCTGATATTGGCGGATGGCTATTTGTAATAGTAGGAATACTGTTGCTGTGTATGGTGGTGATCGCTTATCGTAAAACCCTGCCATCACACCGTTCAGGCAAGGCGTCAGCGGTCATGCTGCTTTTGTGTACAGTTGTCCTGTTCTCCTGCAATGCAGGGCCCGAGCCATTGCGCATAGGAGTGGACAACTGTGCATATTGCAGGATGACATTGAGCGACCAGCGCTTTGGTGCCGAGATCATCACGAAGAAAGGCAGGCTGCTGAAGTTTGACGATAGTCATTGTGTGCTGGCCTATCTCTCCCAGTCCCTCCCGGAAAAGGAACTGAAGGCCGTTTATTTTGTGAACTATAGCGGACCCCATGACCTGATCAGCGCAGGCAAAGCTTTTTTCCTGAAGGCAGACCAGTTGCAATCACCCATGGGTGGTAATATGGCCGCTTTCGCCGGGCAGGCAGAACTCGAACAGGTACAGCAGCAATACCATGGCCAGGTAATGACCTGGGCGCAACTGAAACAACCATGAGGTATAGCCTGACCATAACTATGCTGCTGTTGCTGCAATGCGTACATGCCCGTACATATATTGTCAGGAATGGATCAATACAGCAAACGATAACAGCGGCAGCAAGCGGAGATACGGTGATGGTGTTCCCGGGTATTTACAGGGATAAGGGTATTGTGATCACAAAGCCTGTCTATCTCAAAGGGATCGGCTACCCGGTACTGGATGGCGAAAAAAAATTCGAGGTGATCGCGATCAAAGCAGACCATGTGACGATAGAAGGGTTCAAAGTGGTTCATTCGGGCAATTCAGCTATCGAGGATATTGCCGGGATAAAGATCTATAACAGCCGTAATGCAGTGATCCGGAACAATATCCTGGACGATAATTTCTTCGGCATCTATTCTCAATATGGCAGGGAATGCATCATACTGCATAACACCATTACCGCTTACGGCAAGGCCGAATTGCAGAGCGGGAATGGTATCCATTGCTGGAAAAGTGATAACATGCAGATAACGGATAACCGTATTACGGGACATCGCGATGGTATCTATTTTGAGTTTGTTACCCGCTCGGTAATATCCGGCAATATTTCGCGCACCAATATCCGGTATGGATTACACTTTATGTTCTCCCATACGAATGTGTACACCGGCAATACTTTTGAAAAGAATGGCGCCGGCGTGGCCGTGATGTATTCGCACGGGGTGAAGATGTTCCGCAATACCTTCCATGAGAACTGGGGAGATGCTGCTTACGGTTTATTGCTGAAGGAAATATCAGACAGTTTTATAGAAGGAAATATGTTTGATAAAAACACCATTGGCATATTCATGGATGGCGCCAGCAGGATTGAACTGGGCAGGAACGCTTTCAGTAATAACGGATGGGGAATGAAGATACAGGCAAACTGTATGGACATTACCGTATCACAAAACAATTTCCTCGGCAACACTTTTGATGTAGGCACCAACGGGGAACTGGTGTTGAACAAATTCAGCCATAATTACTGGGACAAATATGAAGGATATGACCTGAACCGCGACAGGGTAGGCGATATCCCGTTCCGCCCGGTAAGCATGTATTCCATGATCGTGGAAAGGAACCCGCCCGCCATGATCCTGTTCCGGAGCTTTATTGCAGGCCTGCTGGATAAAACAGAAAAAGTTTTTCCCAGCCTCATACCTGAAAACCTGAAGGATGATTATCCATTAATGAAACCGCTTCCGCTATGATCATCGCCAGCAATGTATCCAAACGATTCGGGAAACTCATTGCCCTGAATAACGTGTCTGTAACCTGCACACAGGGTGAGTGTATTGCCCTTACAGGACCTAATGGAAGCGGCAAGACCACTTTTATTAAATCGGTACTGGGGATGGTGGTGCCTGACAGCGGCTTCATCACTTTTAACAACAAAAACATACTGCATAACTGGGATTACCGGCGCCATATCGGTTACATGCCCCAGACGGGCCGCTATCCTGATAACATGACCATCGGCCAGTTGATCAGCATGATGAAGGATATCAGGCGGGCAGGAGAAGAACTGCTCGATGAAGAACTGGTGGAATTGTTCAGGCTGAAAGAACTCTTTCATAAAAGGCTGGGCACGCTATCCGGCGGAACCCGACAGAAAGTGGGAGCCTCACTTGCATTCCTGTTCAACCCCGCAGCGCTGATCCTCGATGAACCCACTGCAGGACTTGACCCTGTGGCTTCTGAAATATTGAGGGATAAGATCACCAGGGAAAAACAAAAAGGAAAACTGGTACTCATCACCTCACATATACTGAGCGAGCTGGACGGGCTGGTAACGCAGGTGATCTACATGCAGGAAGGAAACATGAAGTTTCATAAAACCATACAGGCATTGCAGGAACATACCGGTGAAATAAAACTAAACAGGGCCATTGCCTCCGTAATGCAGCATACCATATGAAAAAGATCACCCGATATGTTATGATCGATATCCTCCGCAACAGGATAGTAATTGGCTATACGGCCTTCCTGCTGGCATTATCGGCGGGTATCTTTATGCTGGAGGATAATTCCGCAAAAGGATTGCTCAGCCTGCTGAATATTATCCTGTTTATTGTTCCGCTGGTCAGTATTGTATTCGCCACCATTTACCTGTACAACAGC
>DASVLZ010000113.1:0-5105 GCA_036384615.1 Sediminibacterium sp. | reverse complement strand
AAATGATCATATCGCACCCGGAAAAAATGGCCCGGGTCTGATCGCTCAATATTTTTCTAACCTGCTGTGCCTTAGTAAAATAAGCATCAAAATAACCTGCACTAAGCACAAAAGTGCCCAGCATGATCCGGCGTTTTACCTCCCTGCCAAAACCCTCGCTCCGCGAGGATTTATAGAGTTCGGTAAGGTCTGCTTCTTTGCTGGCAGAACGGTGCCCGTAACGTACCCCGTCAAACCTGGAAAGATTGCTGGATGCTTCAGCGGTGGTAAGAACGTAATAGGTTGGAACAATATATTCAAGCAGCTTAAAATCAACGGGTTTAACTGTATGGCCTGATTCTTTTAATTTTTTGATAAACGCCTTTGTTTCCTCCCTGATAACGGGGTCCAGGCCGGGATGTTCCAGTGTGGCGGGAAAATAAGCTATGGTATATTTTCTATCATTCCCCGATGCTATTTCACCTGCGTAATCCGGTACAGGCTTGCGGGAAACGGTGCTGTCGAAGCCATCTTCTCCCGCAATAACGGAAAGGGTAAGCGCGATGTCATCTATATTATTGGCGAAGATACCTACCTGGTCAAAGGAGGAGGCATAAGCGATAAGACCGTAGCGCGATATACGCCCATACGTTGGCTTCAGCCCGATAATACCGCAGAAGTCTGCCGGCTGCCGTACGGAGCCGCCGGTATCGCTGCCCAGGCTTATCATACAGAGCCCTGCCTGCACTGCCACCGCGGAGCCGCCGGAAGAACCGCCGGGCACCCTGGTTTCATCAGCGGCATTTTTAACAGGGCCGTATGCAGAATGTTCGTTGCTGCTGCCCATGGCAAACTCATCACAGTTCTGGCGGCCGATAATGATGGCCCCTTCTGCGAGCAGTTTGCTTACAACAGTAGCGTCATAAATAGCGGTGAAACCTTCCAGGATACGCGATGCTGCAGAGAGATGGTGTTCTTTGTGCGACAATACATCTTTCAATCCCACCACTACTCCATGCAACTTTCCGGTGAGCTTGCCTTCGCTGCGCTGGCTATCGAGTGCGGCGGCGCGTTCCAACGCTTCGCCGGCATATACATCGAGGTAACAGTTAAGATGTGTATGGGCTTGTATCCTGTCTAAATAAAAATGAACGGCCTCCACACAGGTGGTTTGGCCGTTCTGTAATGCGTTATGATAGTCTTTGATTGTGCTGAAGCGAAACAAAGGCTAAAATGCTTTTTTCGAGAGAGGAGATTACGGTTGAGTAGGAGTAGGTGTCTGGTCTTTTTCTTTCATGCCTTCTTCCAGTTCTCTCTTCACGTTGCTTTTGGCATCGTTGAATTCGCGGATGCCCTTGCCAAGACCGCGCATGAACTCTGGAATTTTCCTGCCGCCGAACAATACTAACACGACTACTGCAATCAGCAATATCTCCTGGAATCCTAAGTTGCCCATAACTGATGTTTTAAGAGAACCAAAGTTAAGGCAAATCAGATACCCGCCAACTAAATAATGTTAAAGAGAAGAGAGTAATGAGTGGTGAGTTGTGAGTGCAATCGTTTTACCGGTGAATAGTACCTACCACTCACCACTCCCTTTCCGGGAAATAAAAAAGCGGAAGGCAAGCCTTCCGCTGGTGGAATATCTTTTCGGGGCCCGTAAGGCTTAGAAACGTTTTTCTTTGATACGTGCGCTCTTACCGCTGCGCTCACGCAGGTAGTAGAGTTTGGCACGGCGGACTTTACCGCTTTTGTTCAGAACAATAGAGTCGATATTGGGCGACAGGATGGGGAACAGACGTTCAACACCTACGCCGTCAGAGATTTTACGCACGGTAAAAGAAGCGGTAGCGCCATTTCCCTGCATTTTGATCACATCGCCACGGAAGCTCTGGATACGCTCTTTGCCACCCTCGATAATTTTATAGTTAACAGTCACATTATCACCGGCTTTAAAGGTCGGGTGGTTCTTGCCGGTAGTCAACTGGTCGTGTACGAATTGAACTGCTGCGTTCATAACTTTCATTTTTGCGGACGGCAAAGGTAAGGGTTTCGGGGGAAAAAACAAATCAAAATGTTATCAAAATGGATCCATATCAATTGCCAAAAGCCAAAAGCTAACAGCCAATAGCCTATCTCGCTACATTAATCGCCCTCTTCTCCCTGATCACAGTTACCTTGATCTGGCCGGGGTAGGTCATTTCGGTCTGGATTTTCTGGGCTATTTCGAAGCTGAGCTTGTCGCTGTCGCTGTCGGTTACTTTTTCGGCTTCCACGATCACACGCAGTTCGCGGCCGGCCTGTATGGCATAGGCTTTCTCCACACCGGGATAGGCCATGGCCAGGTTCTCCAGGTCCTTGATGCGCTGCAGGTACTGCTGCATGATCTCCCTCCTGGCGCCGGGGCGTGCACCGCTGATGGCATCGCAGGCCTGCACTATGGGAGAGATCACATACTGCATCTCCATCTCATCGTGGTGGGCACCGATGGCATTCACAACGGCGGGGTTCTCGCCATATTTTTCGGCAAGCTTGGCACCTAACAGGGCATGGGTTAATTCTGTTTCTTCATCAGGCACCTTGCCTATATCGTGCAGCAGTCCCGCACGTTTGGCCAGTTTGGGGTTCATACCCAGTTCCGCAGCCATAATGGCGCAGAGATTGGCTGTTTCGCGGCTGTGCATCAGCAGGTTTTGCCCGTAAGAAGAGCGGAAACGCATTTTACCTACTATGCGCACCAGCTCTTTATGCAGCCCATGAATACCCATTTCAATAATGGTACGCTCCCCTATTTCCATTACCTGTTCTTCCAGCTGGCGGCGTGTTTTTTCCACCACCTCTTCAATACGGGCGGGGTGGATACGTCCGTCAGAAACCAGGCGTTGCAGGCTCAGGCGGGCGATCTCCCTCCGGAGGGGGTCGAATGAAGAAAGTACGATGGCTTCAGGAGTATCATCCACGATCAGGTCAACACCTGTGGCTGCTTCTATGGCGCGGATATTACGGCCTTCGCGGCCGATGATCTGCCCCTTGATCTCATCTGTTTCGAGATTGAAAACGGTAACTGTATTTTCAATGGTAACTTCAGCAGCGGTTCGCTGTATGGACTGGATAACGATCTTGCGCGCTTCCTTATTGGCTTTCAGCTTGGCGTCTTCGATGATCTCCTGCTGAATGGTCAGGGCCTGGGTCTGGGCCTCCTGTTTCAGGCTTTCCACCAGTTGTGTCCTGGCTTCTTCAGCGCTCAGGCCGGCTATTTTTTCCAGCCGCCTGATATGTTCTTCCTGGTGTTTTTCCAGTTCGGTGCGCTTCATGTTCACCACCTCTATCTGGCGGTTCAGGTTTTCCTTGATCACATCATTCTCCTTGATCTGTTTGTCAAGGGCAGCTTCTTTCTGGTTGATGGAAATTTCTTTCTGCTTGGCCCTGTTCTCAGACTCACCCACCTTACGGTTGCGCTCCAGCACTTCTTTATCGTGCTCGGCTTTCAGCTGTACAAAGCGCTCTTTGGCTTCCAGCTGTTTTTCTTTCTTAATGGTTTCGGCCCTGAGTTCTGCTTCTTTGAGAATGTTTTGTGCCTGGGATTCGGCTTCTTCTACCTGTTTGCGGGTGTTTTTGGCAAAAATGAATTTACCCGCTATAATCCCTACAATCAGTGAGGCTGCACCAATTATGATGAATATGACGTTTTGGTCCATGTTGTTGGCAAGGTTTAAAATAGTTCTGAATCATATGCTTTTCACATCTCATTTTCTCGTAATAAGTAAATGATGGTCAGCGAAGATAAATAATTAAAAGGAAGTGGGAAAGGGGTTGTTAGTTGATAAGTTGATTGGTTGACAAGTTGATAAGAATTGGAATTGGGGATCAGGAATCATCTCTGATCCCCAATTCCTGCAGCGAAGTGTTCAGGTGGATATCCTGAAATGAACTCTCTGAAGACACTTATGGCCCCTCCGGGGCCATACTGTCCGTGAAGTTCATTTTCCCCGAACAGCAATGATTTGGGATTAGGAATTTGGGGTTGGGATGGCAGGCTGCGGAGGGCAGTATCATTACAGTGTCATTACAGCCCCATTACAGATACGTTACAGCACCATTACAGCTCCATGGCAGCAATATGCCTGTTATAGGGCTGTACCGGAGGTATACCGGACTTGTACCGGAGGTATACCGGACTTGTATTGGACTTTTGCCGCTTTGATGGGGGTATCAGGCCAGGGCTTTGTCCAGCATTTTTTCCAGGGAGGCCAGTTTTTCGGAAGCTTCCTCCCATTTTACCATATCGAGGCCGTTATGGGTCTGGTCGGTGGCAAACCAGAGGAGTACCATAGACACGTAGTCCTGCATGTCCTTACCGGCGAACTTGGTACGGAACTCGGTGATCTTTTCGTTGATCAGGTTAGCCGTCTTGCGCACCATTTCCTCATCCTTGCCCTCGATCTTGAGGCGGTAGGTGCGGTCGGCTATAACAATATTTACAGGGATGAGTTCGGTCATGGTATCAGGTGTTTAACAGCGCCAGGCACTGGTCTATCTCTTTCAGGTAGCTGTCTATACGCTTGTTGAGCACAAGCCTCTCGGATTCCGACAGGGTCGATGAGCCCATTTTCAGTACATCCAGCTGCTGCTGTATCGTATGCAGCATGCCGGATTTCTGGTCATTATCGGCAAGCGCCTGCTGCAACTCTGTTTTCAGGCGCTGGTTTTCCTTCTGTAATACGGCCTCCCTCTTCAGCAAGAGCTGAAGTTTGTCCTGTATGCTTTTTATCTGTTCGGAGAGTTCGGCCATTATCATAAAGATAAGTACGAACCGTTTCCGTATTTCACACTTGCCATCATTTTCTTATTTCCGCGCCGAGCTCCTTTTCAAATGCCTGTACCAGTTTGGCTACCATGCTGTCTACTTCCTTATCGGTAAGGGTTTTTTCTTCATCGGAAAAAGTAAAATTGATGGCCATGGATTTTTTACCTGCGCCAAGTTTATCACTCTCAAACACATCAAACAAACGCATGCCGGTAAGCCTGGGCAGCCTGGCTTTTTTTATGGTATCTTCTATGCTGTGGTAAGCAGTGTCTTTGGCAACCACCAGGGCCAGGTCGCGCTGCATCACAGGGAATTTGTT
>DASVLZ010000112.1:0-2970 GCA_036384615.1 Sediminibacterium sp. | reverse complement strand
GTTGCTTCATGCCCGATACCTGGTCCGGCAATGTATTCTCCGCCATATTGCCATAGTTCATATCATGAAAACTTTTTGAACGCAACGGGTTCGATGTGCCTTCAATAGCTACCACCACAAAGCCTAACTCGGCCAGTGCCTGGCAATCGCCTTTGGCCACATCAAAGCCCCAGTTACCCACGCTGCCTCCCTGCGGTCCGGGGTAGATATAGTTGATGATGGGATATTTTTTCTTAGTATCCAGGTGAGAAGGCGTGAACATCACTCCGTAAATATCCGTTTTGCCGTCTGCAGCTTTTACAGAGAAAGGAGTGGGAGGTTTCCAGCCTGTTGCCAGTAACCGGGAGATATCGCCTTTCTCGAGTGTGGTGATGAGTTTGCCGCTCATATCTTTCAATACAGTTACCGGCGGCACATTCTGCTGTGAATAACGGTCGATGAAATATTTTCCGGAAGCTGCCAGCGTAACCTGGTGGTTACCGGTTTCCGGTGTCAGTGATACAAGGTTAGCGCCATCAAAACCTATCTTATAGAGATGGCTGAAATAAGGATTGCCCGGTTCGCGGCCGCCGGCAAGAAAATATATCACACGGTTGGCCTCATCGATCTTCAGTACACGCGTTACTGCCCAATCGCCTTTGGTTACCTGGTGTTTCAATTGCCCGGTAGTGGCATCATAGAGATAGAGGTGTCCCCAATTATCCCTTTCCGAATACCACAGTATTTCATTGGAGCCCGACAGGTAACGCCAGTTGATCACAGCATCGCCCGATTCAAATTGTGTGGCCACTTTTTCATTGAAGAGTTCTTTGAGCTCGCCTGTAGTTGCATCGGCGCGGTAAACGGTTTCTTCTTTATGATCTCTCGATGTAACTGCGAATACAATATGTGAACCGTCTTTAGCCCATTCCACATCACCGAAATCTTTACCTCCGCAGGAAATATCATCGCAGGAAGTACCTCTCCTGGCACCCGGCGGCAGCTTCAGCCTGATCACTTCGGGTTTTTCCACGTTGATGATAACCCTGTAAATGGAAACCACTTCTTTTGCGCCTGCCAGAGGGTATTTCCAGCTTTGCAGCCTGGGTTTACCAACGTTGGTAGTTACAAGGTACATATCTGCCACATTGCGCTCATCCTGCTGGTAGGTAGCGATCCTTTTGGAGTCGGGCGACCATACCAGTATGGGTCTGTCACTTTTTTTCCAGCCGGCATTATCCGTTGCATAGGCAAAGTCCTTCACGCCATCGGTGGTCAGCTGGGTTTCTTTACTGGTAGCTACATCCCGCACCCATAGATTATTGTCGCGCAGGAATGCTGTTTTTTTCCCATCGGGTGATGCCACGGTAAGTCCGCCACGACCACCGAAACCACCGCGTCCTCCAAAACCGCCCTGTCTGCCGCCCCTGGCTTCCCCGTCTGAAACAACTGTTCCGGAGGCCGGATCAAATTTCC
Organism: Sediminibacterium sp.; assembly: GCA_036384615.1. Lineage (GTDB taxonomy): Bacteria > Bacteroidota > Bacteroidia > Chitinophagales > Chitinophagaceae > Sediminibacterium. The sequence continues at coordinate 1,515 of DASVLZ010000112.1, read as the reverse complement.
AGCTCTTACCGGCTGCGGAAAAACGGATAGTCTTACCATCATCGGCATAGGTAAAGGATGTGAAAGGCAGGTGGCTTGCTTCATAGCGTGTACCTGCAGCTGCAGATAATGCTGCGGCCAGTTTCTGCTGGTCAAATGCAGGTTGCCTTGTTCCTTTGGCAGGGTCCACTACTATAAATTCGCTGCCTTCGGCAGTCAGTACACGGTACCAGAACCTGTCATCGTTTAACCAGTTGGGCTGGATGGATAACCTGTCGGCCAGTTGTCCTGTATAATAATTCATGGATTTTTCCGCGCGGGCATAATCTGCGGTAGTTAGTACGCGGCCCTGTTGGGAAAAAACAGCTGTTGCTGATAATGCTGCGAGGATGATGCAGCCAGATCGAAAATAGCTGAGCATAAGTTTAGGGGTTGGTCAAAGAAAGCTGGTAAAGTAAGGAATTAATGAAAGGGCCGTTAATTTATTCGGTGTAAGGGTATTCAAATTCTCTAAATTTGAGATATGAAGACCAATATCACTTCACCTATAGCGGGGTGTATGCGCTGGGGAAAATGGGGGGCGGAATTCTCAACCGCTGATTACCGGCAGATGATCGATCATTGCCTGAAGCTGGGCATCAACAGTTTTGATCATGCAGATATTTATGGTGATTACACTACGGAAGCTGAATTCGGCAAAGCCCTGAAAGAAGACCTGGGATTAAGACCGCAGATCAGGCTGATCACCAAATGCGGCATCAGGATGGTTACACCAAACCGGCCTTCGCACAGTATCAAATCTTACGATACCTCGCGTGAGCATATGATTGCTTCGGTAGAGCGTTCACTGAAAAATTTTGGTACCGAATACCTGGATGTACTGCTGATCCATCGCCCCGATCCTTTGCTGAATCCTGCAGAAGTAGGGGAAGCAGTGGCGCACCTGAAGCAGCAGGGAAAGATATTAGCGTTTGGAGTATCCAACTTCTTACCGCACCAGGTTGATCTGCTGGCTGCATATACAGAGATCTGTTGCAACCAGGTGGAAATATCGCTGATCCGGCTGAATGCATTTACAGACGGGACCCTCGACAACTGTATGAAACATGATATTGTGCCCATGGCCTGGGCACCGCTGGGTGGGGGTTTGTTTACGGATGATTCCCATCCCCGATTCAGGAGTATTATGTCGGCAGCTTCAGAACTGGCTGTAAAATATGAAACCGGATTGAATGAAATACTGCTGGCCTGGCTGAACACGCATCCTTCCGGTATTGTTCCTGTGATCGGAACCACGAAGCTGGAGAGGCTTGTACAGGCAAAGAATGCTACTTCTCTGCAGTTGGAAAGGGAAGACTGGTTCAAATTGCTCGCAGCTTCGGCGGGAGAAGACGTTGCTTAGAATGTCAGAATAAGTATATCCAATAAAAAAGCCTTTCAGTTTCCTGAAAGGCTTTCAATAAATATGGCAGCTACCTACTCTCCCAGCAAGATGCGAGTACCATCGGCCATAAGGGGCTTAACTTCTCTGTTCGG
>DASVLZ010000111.1:0-4499 GCA_036384615.1 Sediminibacterium sp. | reverse complement strand
GCGGATAGCTCCCTGGTGCGTGTACATAAAGCGCATGATGCATTTGTGCAGTCTTACCTGCAGAACGGGCAGGAACTGCGCTCCGCAGCTATGGATATCGCCATCGGTTCGGCGGAGAAAGCCCAGACCTATGCCTACTGGAAAGGCGATCAGTTATTCCAGTTGCCCCTTACCTATTTTGCGGCCGGTTCAGTATGGACCAACAGTCCCGGGTTTCCTATGCAAACACCTTATTTCGACCGCGTGGTCCTGAGCCGCTGTTTTGAATGTCATGCTTCTTATGTTGAAAAAACGGATGTGCCCTCCGGCAATTTCGAGGTGAGTGAAAGGATCAATGCCAGCAATATGGTATTGGGTATTGATTGTGAAAGATGTCATGGACCGGCCGCAGAGCATGTGCAGTTTCACCAGGATAACCCCGCTGTGAAGCAGGCGCGTTTTATCACTTCCATCAAAACCCTTCCGCGCCAGCGGCAGCTGGATCTTTGCAGTGTTTGTCATTCGGGTAATGACCTGGATGTACAGCGTACATTGTTCGCCTTCCGGCCGGGGGATACTTTGGATAATTTCTTTTACCCGCATTTTGGTGCGGGTAAGCCCAACCCTGATGTTCATGGCAAGCAACTGCAATTGCTGATGCAAAGCAAGTGTTTCCAGGGGAGCCAGATGACCTGCGGCACCTGCCATAGCCCGCACAAACAACAAAACATCAATACCATCGTTACCCAGTGCATGCATTGCCACCAGGCATCACAGCATGCAGTTACCTATCAAACACAGGCCACCGCATGCATCAACTGCCACATGCCGCTGCAGGAGTCAAAGGTGCTGGATTTCAACGATGGCAAACAACGGAAGAGCATTCCGTATATGTTGCGGACGCATAGGATCGCGGTGTATGGGAAGTGAAAAAAGTGAAAGGTCAAAAGTGAAAAGTGGAATAATTTTTCACCTTTCACTTTTGACCTTTCACTTTCTCCCCAGCGCTTCCTGCATATTGCTACATGTGAATTCAAACCCGGATGACTGGATCTTTCCGGAGCTGACGGTGGTGCTTTTTAATACTTCCACACTCATTTCTCCCATAACTATTTTCAACAGGAAGGCAGGGATATGAACAGGAAAGAAATACCTGCCTCGGATCCTGCATGCAAGTGTAAGGGTCAATTCCTTGTTTGTTATTGGATGCGGCGCTACTGCATTATAAACGCCATGCCATGCGTTATTATCCAGTGCTGTAATATACATCTGGCAGAGGTCATCAATATGTATCCAACTGATTACCTGCCGACCATTGCCCAGTATGGCGGCAATTCCGGTTCTGAGTGGTTTGCGGAATGCTTCCAGTGCGCCGCCGTGAGGACTTAATACGATACCCGAGCGAAAGATCACCAGTTTTTTTCCAAGCTGCTCCACCGGCCTGATGCTTTCTTCCCATAGGCGGCAGGTCTCTCCTAAAAAATGATCATCGGCAGGCGCTTCTTCTGTAAAGCCGTGCTGCCTGCTTTGTTCCGTATCGGGTCCATACCATCCTATAGCAGATGCACTCGCTACGGTTCTTACATGATTGGGTATTTCCTGTAGTGCTTTTACGATCAGCGCAGATGAACGGGTGCGGCTTTCGAGTATTTCCTGTTTCCGGTTTTTACTCCAGCGTTTATCTATTACACCTGCACCGGCAAGATGGATGATATGATCAGCCTTTGCAATGGCATCGGGATCGATGTATTGCTTCCCAATATCCCAAAGCGCAAAATGCACACCATGCGATGACCGGTGATTGCCGGGTGTACGGGTGAGCACGATCACTTCATGATGTGCGGCTGTGAGCATTTCGGTGAGTCTTGTTCCAACAAGACCGGTACCGCCGGTAATAAGAATGGTTGCCATTGCGGGAAGATAGTACCAAAAACCAAAACCCTCCCGGCCAAAGCCGGGAGGGACACAACTAAAATCACCAGGTTAAAACACTCGATTTATAGCAAGCAAGGGTTAGTCGGGCTTTTTACCATCCAGGAAAGTGTTGATGGTGGATATCTGCGTCTGGTCGTTCTCGTCTTTACTTACTGTGTATTTGCTGTAGAAATTCTCCACCGAAGTAAGCGTACTTCCGAAGAGTTCCATATTGCGGCGCACATAGGCGGGCACTGCATCGAACTCACTGTTCATATCTGCCGCATTGTTCATGTTGTACGACAGGTTGCGGAGTTTCTGTATCCTTTCTGCGGCGCGTTTTTTCTGTTCTTCCACCTCATCCAGTTCCATATCATCTTCAAAAGAAACCACCGGCCTGGGCTGCTGTGTTTCTTTTACCACCAGTTGCATAGCCGGCTCTTCCTCGGGTTCTGCCGGTTTGGGGGCCGGGTGCTGCACTGCTATCTGCGTGCGGATCTCAGCCACAGGCTGGGGAGCAGGTTCCGGCTCTGCATAAATATTCCGGGGCTTGCTCAGCAGGCCCGGTATATTAACCGCAGGCGCTTCGGGTTTTTCATGTATCCTGATATCTGTAAGCGCTTCCTCGGGTGTTTTGACAATGGGCGCCGGGGCAGGCATTTCCACTTTCACTTCTTCCGTGATCTCGGGACTCAGCTCAAATTTCAGTACGCTCAGTTCTTTCTCCATCATGATCACACCAGGTACAGGATGGCCTTCATTGTCTTTTTCATCGCTGAATATGCTGAGCATGGATTCCATCTGCACGGTCTCTTCTACCATAGTGGGTGCCATGGCAGGCTCCGGCATTACAAAATCCTGGATGGTCATTACCGGCGCTGCAACAGGCTCTTCCGTCTTGGGCAATACCACTTTGGGTTGTTCGGCAACCGGCATCTCCATCGACAAAGGCATTACGATCTTTTCAGGCTCAGGCTCCGGTTTTTTAATGCTCACAGGTTTGGCAAAGGGGTCTTTGTGTTCAAAGCCTGTTGCTATCAGGGTAATGCCGATCTTATTGTTCAGGCTGGGATCATATCCCATACCTACGATCACATCCGTATTCTCGCCTGCCTGCATGCGCAGGTAGTTATTGATGGTTTCCAGCTCATCCATCGTACACTCATGCTCGCCTTCCGCACTGTTGATATTGATGAGTATCCATTTGGCGCCCTGTATATCGTTATCATTCAGCAAGGGAGAAGCCAGCGCCTCTTCTATGGCACGCTGCGCCCTGTTATCGCCTTCCACTTCGGCCTTGCCCAATATAGCCACGCCGCCGTTCTTCATTACGGTGCATACATCGGCAAAGTCAACAATAATATGTCCGCGGCTGTTGATGATATCGGTAATACATTTTGCTGCAGTGGCCAGTACATTATCCGCTTTGGAAAATGCTTCCTTCATTTTCAGGTTGCCGTACTGCATACGCAGTTTATCGTTGCTGATCACCAGCAGCGTATCCACATACGGTTTCAGCTGGCCGATACCCTCTTCTGCCTGCTGGTGCCTGCGCGGACCTTCAAAACCGAAGGGAGTGGTAACAATACCCACGGTGAGTATGCCCAGCTCTTTACATATCTGTGCAATGATCGGGGCCCCACCGGTACCGGTACCGCCGCCCATGCCTACGGTAATGAATGCCATCTTGGTATTGACCTCGAGAATGCGCCTGATCTCGTCAAGCGATTCTTCGGTGGCTTTCTTACCCACTTCGGGGTTGGCTCCTGCACCAAGGCCTTGTGTAAGGTGCGGTCCGAGCTGGATCTTGTTGGGGATATTGCTTTGTTCGATGGCTTTCGCATCTGTATTGCAGATGATGAAATCAACGCCTTCTATATTTTGCTCGAACATGAAATTTACGGCATTGCTTCCCCCTCCGCCTACGCCCAGCACCTTGATGATGGAGGATTTTTGTTTGGGAAGATCAAAATGGATCATAACGTGTGTGTTTAGTGAAAGATGGGTTAGTTGTGTTTAGTATACTATTACAAACGGCATGAAAAGGCCATTTATTTTATCACCTGGTCTTCTTCTTCCTTGAAGAGGTCGATCAGGTTGTTCTTGAACTTATCCCAGAACTTCTGTTTACGCGCCGATACGTCAACAGCTGCGGGGATGGTCACAGATTCTTTTGCGGGTTCATGGTTTTCCACGGTAAGGTTACGGGGCACTTCCACCTTCCGGAACTTTTCCGCGAATTCCTTGTATTTATGGTCGTAATCGCTGTATCCTTTTAATATCAGTCCTATACAGGTAGCATACATCGGTTTCTTCAGCTCATCTATATGATTCGGGGCCAGGTGTTCATTAGGCAGGCCGATCCTGGCATTCAGTCCCGTAGTATACTCCGTAAGTTGTATCAGGTGTTTCAGCTGTGAGCCTCCGCCTGTGAGTATGATACCTCCGTTGAGTGCACGGCTGTCGAGCCCTACCTGTTTGAGGTGATAAGTAACAAAATCGAGTATCTCGCTCATCCTCGCCTGTATAATGCCCGCCAGGTTCTTTACGCTGATCTCTTTGGCCGGCATGCCTTTGAGGCCGGGTATGGTGATGAAGGCATTGCT
>DASVLZ010000110.1:0-3061 GCA_036384615.1 Sediminibacterium sp. | reverse complement strand
GGGGGCGTCTGGTAGCCAACGGCATCCTGTGCGCAAAGCATCAGTACATTACCCAGCAGCCATACGGAAAGCAATAGTTTTTTCATGTGGTTGAGTGTTTACTTAAATTGGATGATAACGGTGTATAAAAATAATGTGTTGAAATATATGTTCTCTTATTGGTATACCCGCACATAATCCACCAGCATCTGCTGGGGATATACAGAGGCATCCACGCCTTTCTGCCCGCCCCAGTCGCCGCCCACGGCTATATTCAGCAATAAATGAAAAGGCTTGTCGAAAGGCCATGCGGTGGCATCTGAATGTTCATTCCTGAAATGAAAATAGGGCTTGTCATCCACCAGTATCGTAATGTTCTCTGCATCCCATTCGAGCGAGTACACATGAAATGCCTCGCTGCAGTCGGGCACGCGGGTGGTGGCGGTCTTCTGCGTGCCGATGCTGTGGTAATATTTTTTGCAATGGATGGAAGCATGCACCACTCCCTGGTCGTAGCCAACATGCTCCATGATATCGATCTCTCCGTCATCGGGCCATTTCAGCGGGGTAATGGAACCCAGCATCCATATGGCAGGCCAGGTGCCCACGCCCTTGGGCAATTTTGCGCGCACATCTATCCGGCCGTAGGTCCAGTCGCCCCTGCCCTTGGTGGTGAGGCGTGCGGAGGAATATTCTTTTCCATTCATGGATTCCTTCCGGGCTTCGATCACGAGATGGCCGTTCTCTACCCTGGCATTTTCCCTGCGTGCTTTCGTATAGTACTGCAGTTCGTGGTTGCCCCAGCCATGCCCGCCCACATCATACCCCCATTTGACGGAATCGGGTAAACCTGTGTAATTGAACTCATCGCTCCAGACCAGTTTCTTTGCTTTCTGCGCATAGGAATAAGCGGCGCCAGCCAGCAGCATGACCAGTAACCCGGCAGTTTTTATTTTCATTGGATAGTAATTTACCCGAAAGATACTGATGGAAGCCCGTTTATTCCTATTTCAAATCGGTCAACTGCGGATCAGCAGACCCCGGGCCGGTCACCTGCGGATCTGCGGACAGATGCGCCGCTGATAATTAAATTTGCATTTGACAGGAGATGCCATTATTTTTGCCATGCAAATGAGCATTTTCACACATACACACCACCATCATACCTTGCCCAACGGGTAGGCTGCGGTGTTTATGTACATGAATAAAACATTGAGGGCTTACCGGAAGGTAGGCCCTTATTTTTTGACCAAAGAAACAATATGGAACAGGTAGCCACACCCGTAAAACTCAGGCTGGCAATACAGAAAAGCGGACGACTGCATGATGATTCAGTGCGGCTGCTGAAAGAATGCGGTATTGATATCAGCAATGGCGTGAACAAACTGAAAGCAGATGCCAGCAACTTCCCGGTAGAAGTGTATTTTCTTCGTGATGATGATATTCCGCAGTATGTGGAAGATATGGTGGCCGATATTGGCTTTGTGGGAGAGAACGTGGTGTACGAGAAGAAGAAGAAAGTGGATGTGGTGGAAAAGCTCGGCTTCGGCAAATGCCGCCTCAGCATTGCGGTAAAAGGGAATGAAGTATACAATGGCGTACAGTTCCTTCAGGGGAAACGCATTGCCACCAGCTATCCCGTGATCGTATCTGATTTCCTGAGATCAAAAAGTGTGGAAGCAGAGATACATGAGATCAGCGGCAGCGTGGAGATAGCACCAGGCATCGGCCTGGCCAGCGCCATCTGCGACCTGGTAAGCAGCGGCTCCACTTTGTTTATGAACGGACTGAAAGAAGTGGAATCCATCCTCCAGTCGCAGGCCGTACTGATCAGGAACCCATCGCTCTCAGCAGAAAAACAACAACTGCTCAACAGGCTGCTGTTCAGGATACAGTCCGTAAAAAAAGCAAAGAACAATAAATACATCCTGCTGAATGCGCCGAATGAAAAGCTGGAACAGATCATTTCCCTGCTTCCCGGCATGAAAAGCCCTACGGTGCTGCCGCTCGCGGAAAAAGGCTGGAGCAGCGTGCACAGCGTGCTCAATGAAAATGATTTCTGGAATATCATCGAGCAACTCAAGGAAGCAGGAGCACAGGGCATACTGGTGGTGCCGATTGAAAAAATGATTGTGTAATATATCTGTCAAACAAGTAATGGTCATGCAGGTCATACAGAATCCCCCCCGCACGGAATGGAATACCTTGTTGAGTCGCCCATCCCTCAATAATACCCACCTGCGCGAAAAAGTGCAGCAGGTGCTCGGGCAGGTAAAGCAGAATGGTGATGATGCGGTAAGAAACTATACAAAACAGTTTGATGGTGTGGATCTGTCATCATCAGCGATAACACGGCAGGCGATCGATGCAGCAGAACATTCGCTTGCCGATGACCTGCAAAAAGCGATACAACAGGCTGCAGCCAATATCAGGTTGTTTCACGAAAAGCAGTTGGCTTCACCGGAAATGATTGAAACCATGCCCGGCATACAATGCTGGCGCAGGCCTGTGGGTATAGAAAAAGTAGGTTTGTATATACCAGGTGGCAGCGCACCGTTATTCTCCACCATACTGATGCTGGCCATACCCGCTGCGATTGCCGGCTGCAAAGAAGTAGTGCTTTGTTCCCCCCCGGGAAAAGATGGCAAGTTGCATCCTGCCATTTTGTATGCGGCCAGGCTCACCGGCATTACACGCGTGTATGCCATAGGAGGCGTGCAGGCCATTGCCGCCATGGCTTACGGAACGGAAACGGTGCCGCAGGTGTATAAGATCTTCGGTCCCGGTAACCAGTACGTAACCTGTGCAAAGCAGATGGTGCAGGAACAGGGTATTGCCATAGATATGCCCGCAGGCCCCAGCGAAGTATGTGTGCTGGCCGATGGGTCAGCCAATGCTGCCTTTGTTGCGGCAGACCTATTGAGCCAGGCGGAACATGGCCCCGACAGCCAGGTATTGCTGGTAACTACAGACGCATCATTCCCGCAACGCGTAAACACCGAAATAGAAAAACAACTGGCCCTGCTGCCCCGCAAGGAACTGGCTGCCGCGGCGCTTGCCAACAGCAAAGCAATAGTAATGG
>DASVLZ010000109.1:0-4061 GCA_036384615.1 Sediminibacterium sp. | reverse complement strand
ACAATGACCTTGCCCAGCAGAAAGGCGTTACCATCGATAACGCCATGAACACGCTTTCTACGCTGATAGGAAGTAACTACGAGATCAGCTTTATCAAATTCGGACGGCAGTACAAGGTGATCGTTGCGGCTGCTCCGCAATACAGGGCATTGCCGGATGATATCCTGAAGTTATATGTAAAGAACAGCCGTGATGAGATGGTGCCTTATTCTGCTTTTATGAAAATGGAGAAAGTGTATGGCCTTTCAGAGATCACACGTTATAATATGTACACTTCCTCGCAGATCAGCGGTTCGGCGGCGGCGGGGTATAGCAGCGGCCAGGCATTGGCTGCTATCAGTGATGTGGCGGAGAAAACATTGCCCCGCGGGTATGGTATTGACTGGGCAGGTATTTCCAAAGACGAAACCTCGCGTGGTAATGAAGCCATCTACATCTTCCTTATCTGCCTGGGCTTTGTATACCTGATCCTCTCTGCACAATATGAAAGTTTTATCCTGCCGTTATCAGTGATCCTTTCCTTACCGGCAGGTGTGTTCGGCGCCTTCTTCCTTTTAAAAGTATTGGGGCTCGAAAACAATATCTATGCGCAGGTGGCTATGGTAATGCTGATAGGCCTGCTCGGCAAGAACGCGGTGCTGATCGTGGAATTTGCCGCGCAGAAACACAAGAACGGCGCTACGGTATTGCAGGCGGCCATTGAAGGATCGGTAGTGCGTTTCCGCCCCATATTGATGACTTCCTTCGCATTCATTGCGGGATTGATACCGCTGGTGCTGGCATCAGGCCCGGGTAAGATCGGCAACAGGACCATTGGTTCTGCCGCGGCAGGAGGTATGTTATTCGGTACCGTATTCGGTGTGATCATTATACCCGGATTGTATTACCTGTTTGGCATGATCGCAGAAAAACGGCTGCTGGTAAAAGACGAAGATGAAAACCCTTTAACAGAAGAAATCGATAACCATGTATAAACAAATGATAGGGGCAGGGTTGCTGGCATTGGTGTTGGTAACAGGCTGCAAGGCGCCTGCTATTGTTGAGCAGGCAGCCAACACATCTGTTCCGGCTGCATACGGTGCAGGCAATGATACTGTAAATACAGCAGCTGTTCAGTGGCGGAATTTTTTTACAGACCCCAACCTGGTGAACCTGATCGATACCGCATTGCGGAATAACCAGGAGCTGAAGATCACCCTGCAGGAAATAGAGATAGCGCGTAATGATATCAGGGCAAAACAGGGAGCGATATTGCCCTCGGTGGGAGCGCGTGCAGGCATAGGTACAGAAAAAGTAGGACGGTATACCAGCCAGGGAGCGGGCGATGCATCTACCGAGATCACACCCGGCAAGGAAGTGCCTGATGTGCTGATGGATTACGGCGTATCTGCTTACGCCAACTGGGAAGTGGATATCTGGAACAAACTGCACAACGCTAAAAAAGCTGCGGTAACAAGGTACCTCGCAACTATGGAAGGAAGGAATTTCGTGCTCACCAACCTGGTGGCGGAGATAGCCAACTCTTATTATGAATTGCTGGCGCTCGATAACCAGTTCGAGATAGTGAAACAGAACATAGAGCTGCAGAAGAGCGCACTGGAGATTGTAAAAGTGCAGAAGGAAGCGGCCCGCGCCACCGAGCTGGCCGTGCGCAAGTTCGAAGCGGAAGTGCTCAAATCGCAGAGCCTGGAATATGATATACTGCAACAGGTAAAGGAAACGGAGAACAGGATCAACCTGTTGCTGGGCCGTTATCCTGCGCCGGTGCCCAGGAGCAAAGGCAATTTCCTGGATCTTGTACCGGCATCTGTGCAGGCAGGCATTCCCTCGCAGCTGCTGGCCAACCGGCCCGATATCAGGCAGGCAGAGCTGGAACTGGCAGCGGCAAAACTGGATATCAAAGTGGCAAGGGCAGAGTTCTATCCTTCATTCGGTATATCGGCAGCCCTGGGTTTCCAGGCATTCAAGCCAAGCTACCTTGTGAAGTTCCCCGAATCATTACTGTTCTCTCTCGCAGGCGACCTGGCCGGCCCGTTGATCAATAAAAATGCGATCAGGGCAGAATTCAATAATGCCAGTGCAAGACAGTTACAGGCTATCTATCAATACGAGCGTTCCATATTGAATGCATATATAGAAGTGGCAACACAATTGTCGGGTATCAGCAACCTGCAAAAGAGTTACGATCTTAAATCAAGACAGGTGGATGCGCTTACGCGTTCTATTGATATATCAACGGATCTTTTTAAATCTGCCAGGGCAGATTATTTCGAGGTGCTCATGACGCAGCGTGATGCGCTGGAAGCCAGGCTGGAACTTATCGAAACAAAAAAGCAACAGATGAATGCCGTGGTAAGCGTTTACCGCGACCTGGGCGGCGGATGGAAATAAAACACATTTCCTGTTCCCTGTGCAGCAACGGAATATATAGCGGGTTGTATGCTGTACGGGGGCAGGAACCTTCTTCATGCCTGACAAAGCCAGGGGTTTTGGTTGTTACGAACCGGCCGTTAGGGGCCGGTTTTTGTATAAATACCTGCCGTGTGGTATTGCCTGCTTACTTTATGTGCTGCATTTTTGGATACAGTTATGATACCTGCGGCAGGGAGACCGGGAATGGCATTAGAGCTGTTCTTTCCGGACCCGGAGGCCACAGAAAAATGATAAATGGACTATATTCAACTGCCATGAGACCACTCCTTTTTTTCTTCCTGCTTCTGTTGGGCGGCTCTGCGGCCGCACAGGCGGATGATATACAGAAGATGCGCGACAGCGCACAGTATTATAAAAAGATCGCCATCCAGTACGGACGTTCAGGAAAGAACGACAGCAGCATCATGAACAGCCTGCATGCCATGCGCCTTTTTGAGATACTCGGGGATAAAAAAGAAATGGGTGTGATGCATTGGGCGCTTGCGGCTATTTATTCACCCCTGCGACAATACGATAAGGCGGAAGAGCACGCAGACAAAGGCATGCTGTTGTCGCGAGAAATGAAAGACTGGTCCAATATGGGTTTGCTGCTGATGACAAAATCAGCTATTTCCGTGATCCGGAAAAAGGAGTATACAGAAGATGTATACTTCATGAACAAAGAAGCGTATTCGTATTTTGAAAAGACCGGTGAGCGCAACCGCATGGCGGATGCCATGAATAATATAGGCACTTATTTCTCTGAATCGGAGAAGCATAATTATGACAGTGCCATATATTATTATGGAAATGCACTGGATATTCAAAGATCATTAGGCAATAAATCTGCCATTGGGCTGATAGAGGACAATCTTTCCAGGCTATACTTCCTGCAGAAAAACTATACGGCTGCGCGTGATCATGCGCTGGCATCATTGGCAATACACGAGCCCCTGCGCAATTACCGGATGCTGAAAAAGAACTACCTCAAACTGGTGAATCTCTATGCACTGTTTAACCAGCCGGATTCTGTGGCGCATTACGGTTTTGCTTATCAGAAGGCAACTGACAGCATGTTCTCCGACAGGCTGTCGAAAAACCTGGCTGATGCAGAGGCAAGATATGAGACGGAGAAGAAGAAAGATATGATAACGCTGCTGAATAAAACTGATTCCATAAAAAGCCTTCAGATCAACAACCAGCAACTGGTCCTGCACAGGAACCTGTACCTGCTGGCACAGCAACAGTTAAAACTGGCAGACGACAGTCTTGCGCTTGCCAGCCAGCAAGCCACTATTTTCAGTAACCGCCTCGACTCATCACAAAAAGAAGAAAAGATACGCAGCCTGAACAGGCAGGCGCTGATACAGCAACTGGAAATAGATAACGAATCCCTGGATGGCAAACGCAAAGACCTGACCATTTTTGCCATCAGCGCTGTGGCGGCACTGGCTGGATTATCAGGCTTATTTGGCTACAAACGTTTCAGATCGCAGAAAGAAAAGCAATTGCAGCAGGTAATGATGGAGCAGCAGGACCTGGCAGCCCGCAGCATACTTTCTGCCGAAGAGAATGAACGAAAACGCATTGCGGGCGACCTGCATGACGGGGTAGGCCAGGTAATGAGCGCTGCCAAAATGAACCTGAGC
>DASVLZ010000108.1:0-2947 GCA_036384615.1 Sediminibacterium sp. | reverse complement strand
CCATTTCACGATCCGGTTGTCATAAGAGAATTTTTCAAGTTCCATAGTAGAGTAGTGGTATGATTCAAAACTGGTGTAGGTCTTCGTCTTTACGGTTATCATCAAACAGCATCCTTACGGCAGCGCCCTCTTCATCATCGTACTGGCCCCTGCGTATGTTCCAGATGAAAGCGCCCAGGAAAAACACTGCTATCAGCAGGCTGGCGAATATGAGAAGGATGATAACGCTCACTGGGATTGATTACGGCACAAAAGTATTTTTGTCATGATAGTGTAACCCTGACCCCTCTCAAAAGCAAAGATGATCTTCGTCAGTTTTTGTGATGAACCTGTGTCAGCAGAAATCTTCCATCACGGTAGCAGAAGGCTATTTTAGTTTGAGATAGGAAGCGGCCAGGTTACTGGCGCCGAAAGCAATGAGCAGTATACTGAGGCTGCTGGCAGGCATGAGTATGGCTGCAGTCATAGGCGAAAGGTTACCCTGCACTGCAATGGTAATACCGATGATATTGTACAGCAGGGATACCACAAATGCGGCGATCACGATCCTGCGGTTGGCCTTGCAGAGGCGGATGAATTTGCCCAGCAGCCCGAGCCTCTCCGCATCCAGTATGGCATCGCTGGCAGGAGTGAAGTGGTGGCTGTTGTCAGACACGGCAATGCCCACATCGGCCTGCATGAGCGCACCTGCATCATTCAGCCCATCGCCGATCATCATTACTTTTTTTCCTTTTGATTGTAATGACCTGATATGTTCCCGCTTATCTGAAGGGTCTTGTTCAAACAGCAGTAAAGTATCCTCTCCGAGCAGCTGCCTGAGAAAAGGCAGTTCGTTGTTGTTATCCCCGCTGAGCACAGAGAGGGGATACTGACTGTGAAGGCCGCGCAGCAATGCAGGTATATGATCGCGGTAGTGGTTCCTGATGCGGAACTCGCCCCAGAATTTTCCCTCGATAGCCAGGTAAACACAGGAAGCATTTTCCTGTGCATCCTTTTTCCCCGTAATAAACCGGGCAGATCCCAGGCTCACCAGGTCATCACCCACAATACCTTCAATGCCCATGCCTGTGGTTTCCTTAAATGCCAGTACATCCATATGCGGTGTATGGCCAAGCCAGGCTGCTACGGCGCGGCTTACCGGGTGTGTTGACTGCCTGGCAAGGGCCGCAACGCGATTCTTTACAGCAGGGGACAGCGGTTTGCCGTTATACTGTATATCATTTGTATGGCGCGATGTGAGTGTGCCGGTCTTGTCGAATACAATATGGTTAACAGAAGCCATGTCTTCAATAACCTGTGCATTGCGAAGAAACAGTCCCCTGGCTGCCAGCAGGCGCAGTATATTGCCATTGGTAAAAGTATTGCTGAGCAGCAATGCACAGGGACAGGCTACAATAAGTAAAGAGGTAACCACCAGCCACGCCCTCGATGGCTCGTGCAGGTACCAGTAGATGCCTGCGATAAATGCGATGGAAAACAGGATCACGGTAAAATACCGGCTCAGCAACTGCACGAATGAACGTTGCGAAGAAGGCTCCTGCTGCGCATCCTGCCGGTTCCATAAGCGGGTAAGATAGCTTTGATTCACTTCGCGGATAACGAGTATTTCTATATTGGCTTCGAGCTGCCGGCCGCCGGCATACACGATCTCGCCCATTTCCTTTACCACGGGCACGCTTTCTCCCGTAACAAAACTGTAATCGATCACCGCCCTGCCCTTGGTAAGTATGCCATCCGCAGGTATCAGTTCCTGGTGATGCAGCAATAAGGTATCATCCAGTTGTATTTCAGGAAGCGAGACGGCCTGTTCCTTATCGCCGCTGATCTTCGTAACGGCCACGGGAAAATAAGAGGTATAATCACGTTCAAAATTGAGCTGTTCATAGGTCTTATCCTGCAATACCCTTCCGATCAGCATAAAGAATACAATACCTGTCATGGAATCAAAATACCCGCTGCCGGTTCCGCTGGTAACCTCGTATACACTTCTTCCGAATGTAACCAGCGTGGCCAGTATAATGGGCGCATCAATATTCAGGTACCGGTGCCTGAGGCTTTTCCATGCGCTCATATAAAATTCGGAAGCACTGTAGAAGAGTACCGGCAGGCTGAGTACGAGGTTGAGATAACGGAACAATAATATCAATCCTTTTTCATGTTCATCAATGCCGAGGTATTCAGGAAAACTGAAGAGCATGATATTCGCAAAACAGAATCCCGCCACACCCAGTTTGAACACTTTCGACCGGTTGAAATAATGTTTCCGTTTGGAAAGATGCTGCAGGCTGATATAAGGTTCATAGCCGATGCGCGTCAGCAATTCAGCCACCCCGCGCAGCGTGATATCCGGCCTGTTGAACACGATGTATATTTCCTTCTTCGCAAAATGTACTTTACTGGTAACGATACCATCCTGCAGCCTGTGCAGGTTTTCCAGCAGCCACAGGCAACTGCTGCAGTGGATATGGGGGAGGTAGAAAGTAACATGCGCCTGCACATCATCCTGGTAACTCAGCAGCGAAGCGGCAATGGAGGCTTCATCGAGAAATGCGAATTTGTCTGCCCGGGTCTTTGTTCTCTGTGATTGCCCGGGGTTATTGCTGATCTCGTAATAACGGCACATGCCGCTCTTGTTCAGTATCTCGAAAACGGAAAGACATCCTTCACAGCAAAAATCTTTATCATAGGCATGCACAACTTGTTTGCCGCAGTCCTGTCCGCAGTGATAACAACTGGTGGCGGGTTGTGCCGGTGCATAGGGCATAGTGTATCAGTTGCCGTTATTAACAGATCGTAAGGGAAGCGGCTGACTGAACAGCTCACCCTCGCGGTTCTGCTGCTCCAGCGTCCAGTCATCGGTGAGTGTTGTTTCAATCCATACCGTTCCCGATTGGCGGAATACCTGTACAAACAGGCCGGCTTCTTTCTCGAACATATGCTCGAGGTC
>DASVLZ010000107.1:0-6006 GCA_036384615.1 Sediminibacterium sp. | reverse complement strand
GTGCAGCATTTGCTACCATCGGCAGCCTTGCTGTAAAAAATGAATCCCTTTTTTCTGAGTGGATACACAAGTATGGCGCCGGCAGGTTCCTGCTGGGTGCAGATGTGAAAGGAGAGCAGATAGCCATTAACGGCTGGTTGGAAACCACGGAATACGATGTGTATGCATTCATCAGCCGCTATGAACAGAAAGGCATCAGGCAGGTGTTCTGTACCGATATCAGCAAGGATGGGAAACTGGAAGGGCCTTCGCTGGAATTGTACCGGAAGATCATACATCGGTTCCCTTCCCTGTATTTTATTGCCAGCGGCGGCGTAAGCACGATGGCCGACCTGGAAGCGCTGCGCGATATCGGCTGTAGCGGCGCCATTATCGGCAAAGCCATTTATGAACACCGCATCACACTGGAAGAACTGAGCCATTTTGCACAATAACACACTGATATATCACTCATGCTGGCCAAACGCATCATACCCTGTTTAGATATCAAAGATGGCCGGACCGTCAAGGGTATCAACTTTGAAAATATCCGCGATGCCGGCGATCCTGTGGAGTTAGGCGCCTTGTATGCACAGCAGGGAGCTGATGAACTGGTATTCCTCGATATTACTGCCACCGTGGAAAAACGTAAAACACTCCGCGAACTGGTGAACCGCATATCGCACCATATCAATATTCCCTTTACGGTAGGCGGCGGCATCAGCAGCGTGGAAGATGTGCGCATTTTATTGCAGAACGGCGCGGATAAAATATCTGTGAATACGGCCGCATATAAAAACCCACAGCTGATCTCCGATCTTTCACGCGAATTCGGCAGCCAGTGCGTGGTGCTGGCGATAGATACCAGGCAGGAGGCAGACGGCAACTGGTATGTATACCTGAATGGCGGGCGCACTGCCACCGGAACGCTTACTGAAACCTGGGCCAGGCAGGCTGTTGACTCGGGTGCGGGGGAAATATTGCTCACTTCCATGAACCATGATGGCACCAAACAGGGTTTTGCATTGGATATTACCGGAACTTTGGCCCGGTCCCTGCCGGTACCGGTGATCGCATCCGGCGGCGGTGGTGCCATGGAACATTTTACGGAAGTATTCAAAGAAGGGAATGCAGATGCCGCGCTGGCAGCAAGCATCTTCCATTTCAAGGAAATAGCCATACCCGAGTTAAAGAGTTACCTGCAGCAGCAGGGCATACATATTCGCATATAACCCGCGCCCCTGCGTCTTCGCGGTTAACAAGACGCTACGAAAACACAGTTTATGAAACTCGATTTCAACAAATACGCCGATGGGCTGGTGCCTGCTATCATCCAGGACTATGATACGCACAAAGTGCTGATGCTCGGCTTTATGAATGAGGAAGCCGTGCAGCAAACGGAGCAGACAGGCAAAGTAACTTTTTACAGCCGCAGCAAACAAAGGCTCTGGACAAAAGGAGAGGAGAGCGGGAATTTCCTGGAACTCAAAAGCATGGCCGAAGACTGCGACCACGATACGCTGCTGGTAAAAGCACATCCCACAGGCCCTGTTTGCCATACCGGCGCGGATACCTGCTGGTCGGAAAGGAACCATAGCGATGATTTTCTTGTTTACCTGGAAGATATCATACGCCTGCGCAAACAGGCAGCTCCCGAAGACTCGTATGTGGCCCGGCTTTTTGCCAAAGGCATCAACAAAATAGCGCAGAAAGTGGGAGAGGAAGCCGTGGAACTGGTGATAGAAGCCAAAGACAATAACGAGGAACTCTTCCTTAACGAGGCCGCAGATCTTTTGTTTCACTATTTGCTTTTGATTAACGCCAAAGGATATAACTTGCAGGACGTGACCGGCATACTGCAGAAACGACATTCCAAATAATATGAAAAGGATACTCTTTTTATTATACCTGTTACCTATAGCCGCCCTGGCCCAGCCTATGAAAGGATATGTGGTAACCGGAAAGATCAGCGGCCTGAAAGACACCACCAAAGTAGTCCTCTACAACGGTGTGGATGGCACGCTGATGAATACGGTAACTGCCAGTAAAGGCGTATTCACATTAAGAGGCCATCTGAATGCACCCAGTGTATTCATAGTAGGATTGCCTGCTTATGGAAAGGTGATCGATTTTTTTATGAGCAATGATGATGTATCCATTACCGGCGATATCGATGCCCTGGATAAGGCAAACATAAAAGGCTCGCAGTTACAGGAAGATTTCAGGTTGTTCGTAGCGCAATGCGCCCATTACCTGAATGAGCTGAAAGCACTGGCTCCCGCGATCAATGCGCAGACGGATGGAGCCAAAAGGGATTCAATGATACGCGCGTTTAATGGCATACGTTCAACGGCGCGGCAGGCAACCATTGCATTTGTGCAATCCAAACCCGCCTCACCCGTAAGCACTTTTGCCCTCGGCGGTATGGCTGTTGTGTTTTCCGGTGTGCTGGATATAGAGCCCTATTACAATTTATTGCAACCCGCTGCCCGTGTAGGAAGTTTTACGGCCCAGCTCGACAGGGCCATTGCCGAAGCAAAGATCGGCATGGTAGGCTCGCAGGCACTGGATTTTACACAGAATGATGTGAACGGCAAACCTGTGAAGCTGTCTTCTTTCAGGGGAAAATATGTGCTGGTGGATTTCTGGGCAAGCTGGTGCAGGCCATGCCGCGCAGAGAATCCCAATGTGGTAAGCGCTTACAAATCTTTCAAGGATAAAAACTTTACTGTATTAGGTGTATCGCTCGATCAGTCAAAGGATAACTGGACGCAGGCCATACAGGAAGACGGCCTTACCTGGACGCATGTGAGCGATCTTCAATACTGGAACAATGCGGCGGCGAAACTGTACCATATTGGTGGCATTCCCGCCAATATGCTCATAGATCCTTCAGGAAAGATCATTGGCAGGGATCTGCGTGGTGAAGACCTGCATAAGGCATTGAGTGATGCGCTGAAATAATCCTGCGGCCCTGTACCTGTAGAACAGCTTACGCTTTTATTTTCAGCAGGGCATCTTCGTTAAACCCTACCGTAACGATCTTCCCTTTCTTCTCCACAACAGGTCTTTTGATGATGGTATAATGTTCTGCCATGATTTTGATGGCGGCATTTTCATTGGTGGCTGTAGCCTGCAGGGCAGGATCAAGCTCCTTCCAGGTAGTGCTGCGTTTGTTGAACAGGGTTTCCCAGCCGGCCTGCGTACACCATGCTTTCAGTTTTTCTTTGCTGATACCTTCTTTCCTGTAATCATGAAAAGTGTAGGCAACGCGATGTTTCTCCAGCCATTTGGTGGTCTTCCTGATCATATCGCAATTGGGAATGCCGTATACTGTTATCATAGGCGTTGCTTCAGCCAGCTGTCTTTCACCGGGATCATCCACTGGCTCATCAGTGCATCTTTTGTAGATGCCAGGTTGTTGAAATAGATGGTGTCTTCGTTGATGAACCCATTCTCAAAACCATACAGCAGTTGCGCATAGGGCAGGGTTTGTACCTTATCCTTTACAAGGAATGCGAGGTTCTGGCGGTTGAACATATCTACCCGGAATGTTTCCTCGATCTGCTTTACCAGCCTTACAGAGCTGTCGGTACTGCAGCCGCTTACGCCCGTAGCGGTTTCATCAGCCATCAGCACAAGGAATTGCCCGAACAGCAGGTTGGCATATCCTTTCACAGGCGTGCCATGGCTGTTCCATTCTTTCAGAAAGTTCCACAGCATCTCCTCGATCTGCAGTGCCTCACTCATGAGGAACTGCCGGCTGCTCTGGTATATCCACACACGGGAACTTCCGTCAAAATCTTCCGGTATCAAATGATGGTATTCAAAATTCATGATGCAAAGGTAAGGAGGAAAGCCAATAGCTAACAGCCAACAGCTATTAGCTATTCCATGCTCTGCGCAACCAGTTCGGCAATATCGAGCACATGCACATCCGTTTCCTTTTCCCTGTTCTTGACGCCATCGGTGATCATGGTATTGCAGAAGGGGCATGCAGAAGCGATGACAGTGGCGCCGGTAGAAAGGGCTTCATCGGTACGTTCTATATTAATGCGTTTGTTGCCCGGCTCGTCTTCTTTAAACATCTGTGCGCCGCCGGCCCCGCAGCACAGGCCTTTGCTGCGGCAGCGCTTCATCTCCACCAGCTCGGAATCGAGCGCTTCCAGCACTTTGCGCGGGGCTTCATATATGCCATTTGCACGGCCAAGATAGCAGCTGTCGTGGTACACGATCTTTTTTCCCTGGAAACTGCCGCCTTCCTTCAATCGTATCTTACCCTCATCGATCAGTTGCTGTATCAGTACGGTATGATGGATCACTTCGTAATGGCCACCCAGTTCCGGGTATTCGTTCTTAAGTATGTTGAAGCAGTGCGGGCAGGCAGTTACGATCTTTTTGATGCCGTAGCCATTCAGCACCTGTATATTCTGGTAAGCCATCATCTGGAACAGGAACTCATTACCTGCGCGCCTGGCAGGGTCTCCCGTGCAGGCTTCTTCCTTGCCCAGTATGGCATAATCCATACCCACCCTGTCGAGTATGGATGCAAAGGCTTTGGTGATCTTTTGCGCACGCTGGTCAAAACTGCCTGAGCAGCCCACCCAGAACAATACTTCGGGCGCTTTTCCTTCCGCCATCATCTCCGCCATGGTCCTTGCCATAAAAAAACTTTACACCAAAGAAAAGAAATTCCCGAGGAATACCAAGGGAATATCGAACAGATGAACAAGGAATGTCGAATACAGAAAGGAAGTAAAAACTCCGATCGATATTCCTTGTTCATCTGTTCGATATTCAATATCCTTGCTCAATTATTCCTATGGTCTATATCACATTCCTCGGTTTCCTGGTCAGTTTTTTAGGACAGTTGCCTCTGGGTAATATGAGTTTTACCGCCACGCAGGTTTGCCTGCAGGAAGGGGTGCGGAAAGCATGGCGCTTTTCGATAGGGGTAGCTATCGTGGAGATGCTGTACCTGCGGCTGGCGCTTACCGGTATGGACTGGATCGTACGCCACAGGCTATGGTTTGTGGCGCTGGGATGGGTAACGGTTGCCATGTTCCTGGTACTCGGCATCATGGCATTTATGACAGCCAACAAACAGACCGGAGATAAAAAAGCGCTGGTATTGAATAACCGGCTCGACAGGTTCCTGCTGGGACTGATGATGAGCGCCCTTAACCCGGTGCAGATCCCTTTCTGGTTTTTATGGACATCCACCTTCATACAAACAGGGATATTGCCTGCGGAAGATATGGCATTCAGTTTCTTTACCATCGGTGCAGGTGTCGGTACCCTCACAGGTCTTGCCGTATATATTTACGGGGGCAACTGGCTTGTTTCTAAGATGAACACCAGCACCAAAACCCTCAACAAGGTCATGGGTATCATATTCATCCTCACAGCCATCATCCAGCTATGGAGAATGTTGTACAAACCATGGATTTGATAATAGCTGTTAGCTATTGGCCAATAGCTAACAGCTAACAGCCAACAGCCTCACCTATTCCATGCATCCCTTTCATCAGGCGAAAACTTCCAGGGAGCAAAATTGTTTTCAATATTGCTGAAAGTGCTGTTCCATTCCTGCGGGGCATTGCTTTCTTCCATGATAAGGGAGCGGCGCAGTTCGAGGATGATCTCGAGCGGGGAAATGCTCACAGGGCATTCCGTTACGCAGGCATTGCAGGTGGTGCAGGCGCGGAGTTCTTCCACAGTAATATAGTCGTGCAGCAGGGTTTTATTATCGGGAGTAAATATTTTGTTGGCTTTGATATTCCTTCCCACATCTTCGAGCCTGTCGCGGGTGGCCATCATGATCTTTCGCGGGCTCAGTTTTTTGCCTGTGATATTGGCCGGGCATGCTGCCGTACAGCGGCCGCATTCGGTACAGCTGTACGCATCCAGTAAACTCTTCCAGCTCAGTTCAAATATATCTTTTGCGCCGAAATGCGCAGGCGGCGCTGCATCCGCAGGAGCGGTTTCCGGCTGCATGGCATACAGTACTTCCTGCTGCACTTCGGA
>DASVLZ010000106.1:0-2679 GCA_036384615.1 Sediminibacterium sp. | reverse complement strand
GGGCAAAAATATACGGTTAGAGCTTCTCATACAATACGCGGAGCTTTTCCCTTGTCATGATCTTTTCCCAATCAGGCCCCAGTGCATTCTCCCAGAGGGGTTTCATACCCAGAGATACATTGATCATAGTATCGAACTGTTCATCGGTAAGCCCTTTGCAGATGCCGGTGGGTATGTCCACCCCATTCTTTTCCACCATGTATTTAAACTCTTTCACTCCCTCCGGATAATATTCTTCGAGGTGGTTCATCACAATACAATTGCCGATGCCGTGTTTGGTGCCCAGCAAATAGCTTAACCCATAACTTACCGCATGTGCCACGCCAACCTGCGAATAGGCAATGCTCATACCGCCGGCATAAGACGCCATCATCAGCTGGTCATCGGAGCTATCATCCCAATGGTCTTTTTTCACGAATATATCCTGGCATAGCTGAAGGGCTTTTTCGCCATAGCTTTTGCTGAATTCATTCAGGAAGGTTCCCTGCAGGCTTTCGATGCAATGGATATAACAATCCATGCCAGTATAGAAGCGCTGGTTCACCGGGGCGTCTTTTGTAAGCTCCGGGTCCAGTATGATCTGGTCAAAAGGAGTAAAATCGCTGTTCATTCCCAGCTTTCTTGTGGGGCCGGTAAGTACGGTGGTACGGCTCACTTCGGCGCCGGTGCCGCTCAGAGTAGGAATACCCGCTTTGTATACGCCGGGAAATTTTACAAGGTCCCATCCCTGGTAGTCGGCAGACGATCCGGGGTTATTCATCATCAGCGACACGGCTTTTGCCAGGTCCATGGTAGACCCTCCGCCGATGCCGATGATCCCGCTTACAGTGCCGAAAGTTTCCTTCAGCTGCTGTGCCAGCGAATCTACCTGCGTGGTCTTGGGCTCATAGGTTACATCGGCAAAAATAACCTTGTCCTTGCCGCGCAACGGTATACGGCTTACCAGGGGCTTGCCTTCAAAAAAATGATCTACCAGGAATATCATAGGGGCATCCGCCTTGCGCTGCGGTGCCAGGATCTCATCCAGCTGGTTAAAACTGCCACGGCCATACACTACATAACTAACCATCTTGAAATTGCGGAAACTCATATACGCTGTTTGAATGAAAGATTGTGCAAACCTACTCCAGATAGCGGAATTTCTGAAAATAGGATTGCATGATATGACTGGTTGCGGGCTCGCAGGTCATAGAGAGCCGGTAAGCTTTTGCAGGCGCCCGATCTCCGAACCAAGGGCACCCTGTAGTTCGGTAAAAAGGATGTTTATTTCTTTGAGCTGTGTATCAAGCAATGATTTATCCTGTATCTCCCTGGCATTCTCTTCCATGCCCGCCAGCCATTTTGCCAGCGGCAGTGCCTGTACGATAGCCACAGCACCTTTTATTTTGTGAGATAGCTTCTGTACCTCCGGCCATTGGTAACCGGCGCATATGACAGACAGTTCCTGTATATCACGTGGCGTGTTTTGAAGGAACATTTGCAGCACATCGAGGATGGCTTCGTTATCATCCAGCTCTTCGAGCATGGAGAGATCATAGGGTTTCCGGTTTGAAGGGTTCATAGGGGGATATTGGCTCGTTTGCAGAGAAGTGCCTGTTGTTTCGAGCAGAGAAACAAGGCGCCTGTAAAGATCATTAAAATCAAAAGGTTTCAGCATGAAATCGTTCATGCCTGCCGACCTGCATTTTTCCTGTTCGCCTTTCAATGCAGTGGCAGTGAGCGCCAGGATAGGTATCTGTGAATGGAGCTGCTGCCGTATATATTCCGCAGTTTCATAACCATCCATTACCGGCATCTGCAGGTCCATGATCACGAGGTCGAAAGGCTGGCTTTTTTGCCATAAGGCAATAGCCTCTTTGCCGTTGGATGCGATCTCCACAACCGCACCGGCTTTTTTGAGTACGAAGAGGATCAGCTGCTGGTTCACTTCATTATCTTCCACTACCAGCACTCTCCGGCCTTTCAGTTTTTCTTTCAGCTCCTCGCCGGATACCTGTTCTTCCATCGTCACGGGCAAACGATATGGAATAGTAAAGCTGAATACGGAGCCTTTACCCGGCTCACTTTGCACCTGTATTTCACCGCCCTGCAATTCAACAAGGCCTTTGCTGATGGCCAGCCCCAGGCCGGCTCCGCCCAGGCTCCTGGATACTTCCTTATTTGCCTGTGTAAAGCTCTCAAATATCTTCTGCTGTTTTTCGGCAGGAATGCCAACGCCGCTGTCGCGCACGGTAAACCTGATCAGGGCCTTATCACCATATATCCTGCGCAGGTCTACCTGTATGTCAACCGATCCCTGGCCGGTAAACTTTATGGCATTGTCTACAAGGCTAACCAGCACCTGCTTTAACCGGTAAGGATCGCCCGTAATCAGCAGGGGAACGTCTTCATCAACAGACAGGGAAAAAGACAGGCCTTTCCTGTTTACCTGGTTGCCGAACTGGATTTTTATGGCTTCGAGGGGATCGTTGATATTAAAGGCGATCTTTTCAAGCGTTATTTTTCCTGCACGCAGGTTGGAATAGTCGAGAATATCGTTTACGATGGCCGTGAGGTTATTGAGCGAATGACGGATCATCTGCGCAAATTCGCGCTGGTCGTCCGTCAGTTCGGTTTCCAGCAGCAAAGAGGTCATGCCCTGTATGCCATTCATAGGGGTACGTATCTCATGGCTCATGT
>DASVLZ010000105.1:0-7833 GCA_036384615.1 Sediminibacterium sp. | reverse complement strand
AGGGATATGATGAGCCACCGTACCGGCCTGCCCAGGCACGATTTTGCCTGGTATGCTTTTCCCACGCACTCGCGCGACAGCCTGGTAAAACGGATACAATACCTGCAGCCCAATACAGGCCTGCGGGAAAAATGGCAATACAATAATTTCATGTACCTGCTGCAGGGAGCGGTAATAGAAAAGCTCACAGGAGACAGCTGGGAAAACAATATCCGCGAAAAAATATTCAAGCCGCTCCATATGTCCTCTTCCAACCTCAGCATTGAGGAACTGGAGAAAAGCCCCGATCATTCATTTGGATATGGTGTGCGGAAAGACAGTATCATCAGGAAGATGGACTATTACCATATAGATGCCATGGGGCCTGCCGGAAGCATCAACAGTAATGTAACCGATATGGCCAACTGGCTGAAGCTATGGATCAATGGGGGCCGCTTCGCGGGAAAAGAACTGATACCGGCCGAATCCATTCGCGAAGCCATCAGCTCGCAGATGGTGGCTAATGCCGGCATTCCTTCTGCAGAAAAACCTGATATACAATTTATAAATTACGGGCTGGGTTGGATGCTGGGCTCCTACAAAGGCCATTACTGCGTACAGCACGGCGGCAACATAGACGGGTTCAGCGCTACTGCCTGTTTCTTTCCTACAGACAGCATCGGTATTGTAGTGCTTACCAACCAGAACAGCTCCGTTATTACCAGCGTGGTACAGAACCTGCTGGCAGACAGGATGCTCGGCCTGCCCTATTTTGACTGGAACACCGATCTGAAAAAAACAGCCGATAAAAGCAAAGCGGCAGCGAAGGAAGGAGAAAAAACCATGACCGCAAACCGGAACCCCAATACTTCTCCTTCACACAATATCGAAGACTATGATGGCATCTATACACATCCCGGGTATGGGAATATGGATATTGAACTCATCAATGATTCATTGTTTACACGGATAGGCAACAATGTATTCTGGTTACGGCATTATCGCTATGATATTTTTGAACCGGTATTGAAAGACCCTGATGATGGTATAGATACTTCTGCCCGCTCCCAGTTCAGGTTCAGATTCCTGATGAATGATGCAGGCGATATCAGCTCGGTGTCTTCCGTTATGGAACCTACCCTGCCATCGGTAACTTTCACCAGAAAAGCGAGGGTAAAATCCGTGAGTGTATCGGAGTTGCAGCAATACACCGGCGAATACCAATTGGGCGCAGTTACCTGCAAAGTGTATATCAAAGATGCCACGCTGTATGTACTGGTGCCCGGCCAGCCGGATTATGAGTTGGCGCCCGTGGGTAACCACCGGTTTGCATTGAAAGTACTGAACGGGTATTTTGTACAGTTTGAGCTGAACGATAAAAATGAAACTACCGCACTTACCGTTGTGCAGCCAAACGGAAATTTCAGGGCTGTCAAAAAAACAAAACCATGAACATCATCATCAGAAAGGCGGAAAAAAAGGATTGTGCCAGGCTGCTGGAACTGGTAAAAGAACTGGCGGAATATGAAAGGGCACCGGATGCCGTTACCGTTACACCCGAACATTTTACAGAAAGCGGCTTTGGCGAAAAGCCCGTGTGGTGGGCCTTTGTGGCGGAAGTAGATGGTACCGTACAGGGGTTTGCCATGTACTATATCCGCTTCAGCACCTGGAAAGGGCAGCGTATGTACCTGGAAGACCTGCTGGTAACCGAAGCCATGCGCGGCAACAGGATTGGCAAAATGCTGTTTGACCGTTTGATCGAAGAGTGCAAGGAAAAAGGTTTCTCCGCCATGGTATGGCAGGTGCTCGACTGGAATGAGCCTGCCATCAATTTCTATAAAAAATACGATACCGTATTCGAACCCGAATGGGTCAACTGTTCGTTGTTAGTGAATTAACGCGAAAGGCATGGGGATTTTTTCTTCCGCTGATTAAGTCCAACCGTGAGGCTGGCGCCTGCGCCGCCTTGCATATAATACGGGGTAAGGGTGAGTGTTTTTTCACGGTTCCTGCGCTTGAACATTTCTGGAACAAGTATCCCTGAAGAAGCCCCTGCAATAAAGCCGGCGATCACATCCGTTTTAAAATGCCTGCCCGATCTTTCGCGGTAATAACCGGTGATCAATGGAGGAATGGAAGCAAGCGCATACAAACCTATCCGCTTCCATCCTTTAATATGATGGTAATCCGTGTATGTTTTTACTGCAAAAAAAGTAGCTGTTGCCGCAAAGGAAACATGGCCACTGAAAAAAGATTTGGTCATGCCCACACCCGACCGTGCAACGGAATCCAACCCTGGATTATAAGCATAGGGCCTTGGCCTCCTCACCGCAATGATGGCCCCGAAATACAGCATATTATCCACCGCATGCGATGCAAGGTATAAAGTAAGCAGGTCTACCCAGTCCTTCCGCATATGTTTATCCAATGCAAGCAATACCGGGCTCGCAACTGAAAAGTTCAGGAAGAAATCACCTACGCTTGCATCCTTTTTAAAATTGGCAGGATCGCGCAGGGCAGAAGGGCGGTCGAAAGCATTGATATCATTGGGGTCGAGCTTCATTGCCTCGGAAGGCGTAAGCCTTGCCCGCTCATCCAAAGCACGGAAAGCCATTGTGGAACCTATAATGGCAGCACCCGCCAGCGGCAACTGGTATGCCGGGCGCATATTGTACAGCCTGCTTTTTACTGTAGTGTCTTTTTTTGCTGATGTATCTTTTTGCGAAAAGGATGGCTGTACACATACCAATATGCACAGCAATATGGCAACAGGGTACTTCATGCCGTGAGAAGAAAAAAAATCATGCCATGATGATGGCCTGCTTAACTCACACCAGATACAGTTGTATTCTTATCGATCTTCTGTACAAGTCCCTGCAATACTTTACCCGGACCGGCTTCAATAAAATTGCTGGCGCCATCGGCTATCATGGCCTGCACGCTTTGTGTCCACTTAACGGCGCCGGTGAGTTGTTCAATCAGGTTGGCTTTTATTTCGGAAGGATCTGTTACTGCTTTGGCAGCCACATTCTGGTATACCGGGCATGATGGCTGCTGAAAAACAGTCATGCCAATGGCTGCAGCCAGTTCCTGTTTGGCGGGCGACATGAGCGGTGAATGAAAAGCGCCTCCTACAGGTAGTATCAATGCTCTTTTAGCACCGGCTGCCTTCATTCTTTCGCAGGCAATTTCAACACCTTTTACTGAACCGCTGATCACCAGCTGGCCGGGACAATTGTAATTGGCGGGCACTACTACTTCGCCTGTTTCAGATTGCACCTGTGCACAGATCTCTTCCACTTTTTCATCGGCCAGAGCCAGTACGGCGGCCATGGTGGATGGCTGCAGTTCACATGCTTTCTGCATGGCCTGTGCGCGAATGCTTACCAGTTTCAGCGCATCTTCAAACTGTACTGTTTTATTGGCTACTAGTGCGGAGAATTCACCCAATGAATGCCCTGCCACCATATCCGGGGCAGCGCCATCCTGTGTTGCAAAAGCAATCACTGAATGCAGGAATACCGCGGGCTGTGTAATATTGGTCTGTTTCAGCTCTTCATCCGTTCCATTAAACATCACATCACTGATGCGGAAGCCAAGGATAGCATTGGCACGCTCAAAATATTCTTTGGCTTTGGGAGATGATTCATACAGGTTCTTTCCCATTCCTGTGAATTGTGATCCCTGTCCGGGGAAGATATAGGCGAGTTTCATGATGTTGATTCGTTGATAGGTTGATTAACTTAATCCAGGTTGGCGCTGATCAGTTTCAGAAATTCACTACGGGTGGTATTTTTCAGGAACTCTCCATCGAAAGCCGAAGTAGTGGTAACGGAATTCTGTTTCTGAACACCACGCATCATCATACAAAGATGTTTGGCTTCTATAACAACTGCCACACCTAAAGGATTGAGCGATTCCTTGATCGCCCCGAGTATCTGGGTGGTAAGTCTTTCCTGCACCTGCAGGCGGCGGGAAAACACATCCACTACCCTTGCTATCTTGCTGAGGCCGGTGATCCAGCCATTGGGTATATAGGCAATATGCGCTTTACCAAAGAAGGGCAGCATATGGTGCTCGCACATGGAAAAAAGCTCAATATCTTTTACAATGATCATCTCGCTCACATCTTCATGAAACTTGGCAGAATTGATAATGGCACTCGCATCTACCTGGTAACCCTGCGTCATATACTGCATAGCTTTCGCCACGCGCTCGGGTGTTTTTAACAATCCTTCGCGGGAAGGGTCTTCACCCAGTGCCGATAATACATCCCGGTAACTCCTGGTGAGTGTTTCCGTTGACTGCTCATCGTAATGTTCCGTTCTTGAATATGCCATACCATCTGTTTTTTGAACGCCTTTCAGGCGGGATATTCTACAAAATTCCTTTCAGTCTCGTACAACCGCACCAGCAACTCCAGCCGCGGATCCAGCTTCGGGCGAAGCAGGCCATAGATCACTTTTACAATATTTTCCGCTGTGGGGTTCAGGTCCGCAAACTCCCTGGTGTCCAGGTTCAGGTTCTTATGGTCAAAACGATCGATCACCTCCGCCCTGATCAGGTCGCTCAGCTGTTTCAGGTCGATCACATACCCTGTTTCAGGATCCGGATCGCCCACCACTTTCACTTCCATTTCGTAATTATGGCCGTGATAATGGGGATTATTACAAAGCCCGAATACTTCCTGGTTCCGCTCATCACTCCACTCCCGGTTATGCAACCTGTGTGCAGCATTAAAATGCTCTTTCCGGAAAACGGCAACTTTGTGCGACATAAGGTTCAAGGTAAGAAATTCCTCATCAACTTATCAACCCATCAACCCGTCAACTATTCTCCAAAATACTCCACGTAAATCCTCGGTGTTTCATACAGCTTGATGCAGTGCATCTGTACGCTGGCAGGTAAATGAGGAGCGAGCTGGTTCCAGATAGCGATGGCAAGGTTTTCGGTGCTGCACATCTGGTCTTTCATGAAATCAACATCCATGTTCAGGTTCTTGTGATCCAGTTTATCGATCACATACTCCTTGATCAGCGTACTCAGTTTCTTTACATCATACAGGAACCCAGTATCAGGATCCGGATCGCCTTTTATCGTCACAAAAAGGTCATAATTATGGCCATGCCAGTTCTCATTGGCGCAAACGCCAAATACTGCCTCATTCTTCTCCCTGCTCCACCTGGGATTAAACAGCTTATGGGCCGCATTAAAATGCTCCTGCCGTGTCAGATACACCATCCTGGGTTTGAAATTTCGGCAAAGGTATGAAAATGTGAAAATTGGAAATTTTGGAATTGGGAAATTGGGAAATTGCGTTTTTATGCGGCCATTTTCAATAAAAATCAATTTCCCAATTTCCCAATTCCAAAATTTCCCAATTTTCCCTTCATCTTTGTTATATGCGAGTCATCATCACCTCCGCTACCGCCGATGAATGGATGCCAGCCTTCCTGAAAATGGATGGGCTGTATACCAGTGGCAGCCAGCGGTTGAAGATTCGCTTTCACCAGTCGGGGGTAGGTATGCTGGCCGCCGCCGTTTCGCTTACCCAGCTGCTGGCAGAAGAAAAACCCGACCTGGTAATACAGGCAGGCATTGCAGGCTGCTTTAACCCCGGGATACCCCTCGGGAAAATAGTAACGGTAAACGAAGAAGCACTGGGCGATACCGGCGTACAGGAAGAGGGTAAATGGAAAGACCTTTTCGACCTCAAACTGGAAAAAAGCAGCTACCCTCCTTTTGAAAAAAGAAAGCTGCCCAATCCCTGGCTGGAAAAATTCAACCTGCTCAAACTGCCCGCAGTAAACGCGGTTACCATCAACGAGATCAGCACAGACCCCAGGCGTATACAGCAGATATGCCGCAAATATGATCCTGCTATCGAAAGCATGGAAGGCGCCGCACTGCATTATACCTGCCGCGCAGCAGGTATTCCCTTCCTGCAGATCAGGGCTGTTTCCAACTATATCGGCGAGCGCGACAAAAGCAAATGGAAGCTCGGTGAAGCCATTGCTGCACTGAATGAAGCGTTGCTGAAATATACAGACAGGCTGTATAAAATCCAATGACCATGTCACAAACCACTTATACGCTCGGTTTTTCTCCCTGCCCAAACGATACATTCATCTTTGATGCACTGGTGAACGGGAAGATCAACACCGGTGATATTTCTTTTGATGTAGTCCTCGAAGATGTGCAAACACTCAATGAATGGGCCATAGCGGGCAAACTGGATTTTTCCAAGATCAGCTATGGCGTGCTGCCCCTGGTGGCGGCGCAATATGGTGTACTGCAAAGCGGCGGCGCCCTCGGAAAGGGCGTTGGCCCCCTGCTGATCACAAAGAATGAAAACCTGGCAATAACAGATATAGATACACTACACATTGCCATACCCGGCAGGAACACCACGGCACATATGCTATTCTCACTCGCATTTCCGCACGCCTCCAACAAACAGTTCATGGTATTTCATGAAGTGGAAGATGCGGTATTATCAGGCAAGGCCGATGCGGGTGTGATCATCCACGAAAACAGGTTCACCTACCACGATAAAAGCCTTCACAAACTGATGGACCTTGGCGAACACTGGGAAAAGCAGACCGGCTCACCCATACCGCTGGGAGGTATTATAGCACACAAAAGAGTTGACAGCCATATGGCACTGCGCGTGGATGCACTGATCAGGAAAAGCGTGGAACACGCATTTGCAGAATATCCCCGGCTCTCAGAATATGTACAGCAGCATGCCCAGGAAATGGACCCCAAAGTAATGAAGCAGCATATAGACCTGTATGTGAACGATTACTCCCTGTGGCTGGGAGAAGACGGCAAGAAAGCCGTGATAGAATTATGTGATGTATATGCGCGCATGTATCCGGGAGGTGCATTGGATCTGAGCGGGTTGTTCATAGAGTCTTCACTTCCGGGGTGATATTTTCAATACGGAGATACATCAATTCGTTGCCTTTTCCCGCTATGACGGCAGAACGCAAAGTCTCGCCCTTCAAATGAGCGGCGGTTTGTAATTCCGAAAAGGCGTATTTCCTCTATATTTCTACGAAAGAAATTCCTGTACATCCGGCATTTTCAATTTCGCCTTTTAGTGTCTCAGAGACATAATAACCAATTCCACCATTCACATCTTCAAGCAGAAAAAAATCAGTAGTTGTATCCTCTCGGAGCTTGACAATGCTAATCAATAGCGCCTTCGGGCGCTGCAGGGATTTGACTGTATCCAAGTAGGTGGTTTTATCCTGGATGTGCAATTTCTCCTGTTTTGAGAACCCGAAATCAGCCACCCAGATTTCAGATGCAGCATAGTCAATTGCATCCATTTTGAAAGTAAGCGGATTTGATAACCAATACTGTAGCTTTTTATTATTCTTCCATACGGTAACCGGTACAAACTCAATATTATCTGGTGAGCTGTACTTTTCAAATATGCTTTTGAGTGCTGGACTTAGGATAAAACGCATGCCCGTAGCGACACAGCTGATCAAGTCTGTAACAATCGCTTTACGATGGACTTCCGGTTCAGGTAACAGAACGTCTGAAGATAGGGGCTTGCCAATAGCTTGTTTTGACAGCGCTCTTGGACCATCTACCAATCCTACAATTCTGGCTTTCTGGGATTGGGGAAACGTCAGCCCAATTTCTTGTTCATTTGTTGAGTGTCCGACCCTAAAATATCTTTTCATCAGAATATTATGTTGTTTAGGTTTACCCCGGGGCTCTTCTGGATTTCAGTTCGAATGGTATTAATCAAAGTTTTCACTGTCTGTCTTGCTTCCAAGGGATTTAATTTGGCCTTAAATTCATTTTTTACACTTCCAGCGCCATTGCAATCCT
>DASVLZ010000104.1:0-3892 GCA_036384615.1 Sediminibacterium sp. | reverse complement strand
CGGGATATTTTTCTTTCACGCGTTCCATGTTCAGTACCATGTTGGACTGCCCGGAACAGAACCATACATCGCCCACCAGTATATCTTTTATCGTGATGCTGTTACTTGCTGAAACAATCATCGTGTAAGGGCCCCCGGCTTTCATTTCCGGCAATGGCATTGTCCATTTTCCGGTGCCGCCTGTAACAGCGGTATAGGTGTGTTTATTGAACGAAATGGTCACTTTTTCCCCGGCGGCAGCCCATCCCCAGATGGTCAGGGAAGTATTTCGTTGCAATACCATTCCATCACTGATTAGCGATGGTAATTTTACCTGGGCAGGGGAGTGCGCACAGGCCAGGAGGAGGAGGCAGGCGGCAAACAATCGCATAATGCTATTTTTTGCCTAAAATATTGCATTTTCCTCAAAATGCAAT
The DNA here is from genome assembly GCA_036384615.1 of Sediminibacterium sp. GTDB lineage: Bacteria > Bacteroidota > Bacteroidia > Chitinophagales > Chitinophagaceae > Sediminibacterium. The sequence continues at coordinate 3,476 of DASVLZ010000104.1, read as the reverse complement.
CGGTTGCATAAGCGGATAGGCGGGCGGTGTTGCTGAGCCGGTAAAGGGGCGGTTTATGGCAGGCGGCACATATCGTTGGTATATGGCTGGTATATGACTGGTATATGGCAAGTATATGACTGGTATATGACTGCTCAACCCGGTAGTATGACGTATGCCGCGGCAGGATTCCCCTGAAAAATGGTTTTATTCAGACCGCAGGCTTTTTACAGGGTTCTCCACGGCAGCCTGTATGGTTTGGGAGCCAATGGATACCAATGCGATCAGCATGGCAATCGTACCTGATATGCCCACGATCCATATATTAATATGAATGCGGTAAGCAAAATCATCCAGCCACCTGTTCATCAGCCACCAGGCAACCGGGGCTGCTATCAGTATGGCAATAGTAACCAGCCATACAAATTCCCTGGAAAGCAATATGGCAATATGCTGCACCGAAGCTCCCAGCACCTTGCGGATACCGATCTCTCTTGTGCGCTGTTCCGAAAGGAATGAGGCAAGGCCAAACAATCCCAATGCCGAAACAACAATGGCTAACAGGGAAAAGATAAATACCAGCTTCGAGGTTTTGATATCCGCTTTATACAGGTTATTGAAATTATCGTCGAGAAAACTGTATTGAAAAGGTTCATTGGGCAGGAATTGATTCCATACAGATTTTGTTGCAGCAATGGCCTGGGGTATTTTGCCCGGCTCTGTTCTGATGAATATATAAGCATCCGACCCTTTATTATTGGAGATGATCATAGGGCCGATTTTATCATGCATGCTCTTATAATAAAAGTCTTTCACCACGCCAATGACCTGTCCCGTATCACCGCCCATCCTGATCCTCTGGCCGATCAATGGAGTATGCATCCGGAATTCCCTTGCAGCAGTCTCGTTCAGTATAAATCCTTTTTCATCGTATTTCCCTTCCTCAAACCATCGGCCGCTTTGCATATGTAATTGGAACAGCGACAGGAAACCCGCATCTGCTGATAGCCTGGCTATGGTGGGATTGTAAGTGGTATCGCGCCCGTTCCAGTCAACCGACCCGGATGTGGCAGATGTTACGTTGATGATTTCGTTGTTGCCGGTGGCAATGCCCCGGATACCCTGTTGCTTCATCAATTCATTTTTCATGGAAGCAAACAGGAATGTGCGTGCCTCATTGAGGCCATTGTAAGGAGCTTTCCAGGGAATACGGATCGCCATCAGTTGTGATACTGAATACCCCGGGTTGCTTTCCTGTATGTATTTCATTTGCCTGTAAATAACTACCGTGGCAGTGATGAGGATCATGGATATGCAGAACTGAAAAACCACCAGTCCTTTTCTGAGCGATGCATCATTCAGTGTCAGGTGTTTTTTACCCCTGAATACTTCCAATGGCTTGAATGAAGACAGCAGCAGGGCAGGGTACAGGCCGTTCAGGCAGGTTACTGCCGCCAGTACGATGAGGAAAATGCGCAGGATAACGGGGGAACTGAAGGATACAACTATCCTGGTGCCGGAAATAACCTGGAACAATGGTACCAGGCACTGGATCAGTATTACACTGATCAGCATAGCCGTAAAGCTCATTACCAGCGACTCTACCAGGAACTGCAGGAAGAGGCTTGCCTTACCTGCACCCACGATCTTTCGCACACTTACTTCCTTTGCGCGCAGGCTGGCTTTGGCGGTGGTCAGGTTTACATAATTGATACAGGCGATCACCAGCAGCAATATTCCCAATATACTGAAGATATAAACCGTTTTCCTGTTGCCCTGGGTAGGGGAAGGGTTCTGCAGTCCTGTTTCAAAATGCAGTTCTGATAAAGGTATTAATGAAGCAGTATGATGGTTCGCGGCCTTTCCGTCCCTGTATTTTTTAATAAGACCATTGATTCCGCTGGTAATCACCGCAGGCTGTGTGCCCTGCTTCAGTTTCAGGAACACCATACAGTTGAAATTATTCCAGTTGCTGGCATCGTTTCCTTTGCTGCCTTTTATATAAGCTGCTAACGGCATAAATACATCGTACCGGAAACTGGAATTGGCCGGGTTATCCTTCACAACTGCCCTGATGGTATAATTCTGGTCATTTATCTGCATGATTTTGCCCGTTACATCTGTATTGCCGAAATATTTTTTTGCAGATGTAGCAGTGAGTACGAGGCCATACACATCATTGTTGAAATTACTGGCAGACCCTGCTACAAAATCGTAGTGGAATATGGAAAACCAGTTATTGTCAACATACGCGCTGTTCTTTTCTGCCTGAGGCTCGGGGTTATTACCTGCACGCACAACCGGGGTGGCCCATTCATTGGGCATAATACGTGTGGCAGATTCTACTCCTGCCAGCTCATTCCTGCAGGCATCCGCCATAGGGTAGGGGGAGTTCTGCCAAACCCAGTTTTCATCCTTATTTACCTGTATCGTATTGGTGATCCTGTAAATATTTTCTTTCTGGGGATGGTAGTCATCATAACTCATCTCATTTTGTACCCACAGGAATATGAATACAGATGCAGTCATGCCTATTGATAACCCGAACAGGTTGATCAGGCTGATGCGTTTGTTCCTCCAGAAGCCACGAAAAGCCGTTTTGAAATAATTTCTGAACATATTGAATGAGGTTTATCGTTTATTCGGACCGCAGGCTTTTTACCGGGTTGGCTTTTGCTGCCTTCCATGCCTTATACCCCACGGTTGCCCATGCTATGGTAAGGGAAGAAAGGATGGCCAGCGCAAATATCCATACGCTCATATGTATCCGGTAAGCAAAATCGTTCAGCCAGTTGCTCATCATATACCAGGCCGCGGGAACGGCTATGATAAAGGCAACAGCGATCAGTATGGTGAACTCTTTTGAGAACAGGTACACGATATTGCCCACAGAAGCCCCCAGCACTTTACGTATGCCCACTTCCTTGGTTTTCTGCGCTGCCATAAATAATACCAGTCCATACAGGCCCAGGCAGGAGATAAAGATGGCAATGCCTGCAAATATTTTGTACAGCAGCGCCAGCTGGTTCTCCTGGTTATAGAAGTTTTTGATACGCTCATCCATAAAATCAGGCTGGTAAACAAATTCGGGGAAGAACTGGTTCCATACTTTTTCCACTTCAGCCTGCATGGCGCCCATGTTGGGTGTATTCAGTTTGATGCCTGTATAATAATAACGGGTATTTCTTTGCGCAAGCATCAGCGGTTTGATGTCTTCCCGCATGGAGTTTGTTTTGAAATCTTTCACCACGCCTACGACCCTGCACCAGAGATCGCCATACCTGCCCCTGCCGATACGTATTTCATGTCCCAGTATTTTCTGTGGGTCAGTAATACCCAACTTGCGTACCAGTGTTTCATTCACCATCATATCGCGCGCAGTATCGCTCTTGCTGTATACGCTGCCAGCTACCAATTGCAGCCCGTATGTTTTTACATAGTCTTCGTCAGCGAATTTCTTGAATATATCAAAGTTCTCTTCCGGCTTATGGTCGTAG
>DASVLZ010000103.1:0-2350 GCA_036384615.1 Sediminibacterium sp. | reverse complement strand
CACCACCGCTATCTCTTCTTTTGTTTTTATAGAGCGCAGGTCCTTCATGATCCTCGCCGCACGCCGGAAATGGTGCAGCGGGTAGGCGGCTTTCATCTCATCCGCAAAACGGTATTCCCTTGTGCGTATGGGTGAGGCCTTGCGGTCGTTCTCGTTGGTGTCTAAATAAATAGTATCGGCAAGATGCATCCACGACTGCAGCAGCGCATCCAGGCTGTCGAGCCATACAATGGTTTCCATACCGGAGATGGCCGTGGCCTCTTTTACCCGCAGCCTCCTGCCATCCCATTTTTCCTTCAGTTCATTGGGACGTACCAGCACCAGCACCTCGCGGTACCGGGGATCAGGGTTATCGGGAAACAGTATTACCATGGAATCTTCCTGCTCAATGCCGCTCAGCCAGAAAAGATCGCTGTTCTGCTTGAATGTATGCAGGGCATCCCCGTTGGCCGGCCATTCATCATTACTTACAAAAACGGCAATGCTGTTGGGCAGCATCTCCTTTACAAACCTTTTCCGGTTGTTCACGAATATTTCGGGATTCAAGGGAAGGTATTTCATGCGGTTGTGTTGAAGGTTGCAAGATAGAGAAAGGTTTTAGCTTTCTGTTACCCGATGTCCCTCCTAAAAAAATGATGAGCGGCTTGTATGCTTTACGAACAACATCGTACATTTACTACGAAATAATTCGTTTATTAATTCAGAAACACTCAATTTATGAAAAAGATCAACAGAAAATGGCTGGCTGCGGGGAGCCTTCTTGCGGCGGCAATCACCTTTTGTGCCTGGCGTGAGGGAGCCCCGGGTTTCCAGAACAGGAACACTCCCTATACTACAACTGAGGATACCATCCCCGCCAAAAAACATACCTACCGGAATGAGTTCCGAAGCGGAGACCTGGATCATGCATTACAGGATATAGACAGGGCTATGGAGCAGCTCGACAAGAAAATAGATATCGATATGGGCGGGATGGAAAAACATATCCGGGAAGCCATGGAACAGGTGAAGAAAGTGGATTACGACAAGATCAACCGCCAGGTAACTGCCGCGCTGAAGCAGATCGACTGGGAAAAAACCAACAGGCAGGTGCAGGATGCGATGAAGATAGCGGAAACGGAATTAAAGAAAGTAGACATGGAAGAAGTGCGGAAGAACGTACAGAAAGCCATGGAAAATGTAAATACCGAAAAGATCCTGCAGCAGATCGATTTTGAGAATATCCGTAAGAACGTGGAAAAAGGTATGGAACATGCCCGTACCGGTCTTGAAAAAGCCAAAAAAGAACTTACCCTTCTGAAGGAGTTCACTACAGAACTGGAAAAAGACGGGCTGGTTGACAGGAAAAAAGGCTACACCATCGAGATCAAAAGCGGTGAGATGTACATCAACGGCGTAAAGCAATCCAAAGAAGTGAACGACAAATACCGCAAGTATTTCAAGGACGAAGACTATACCATTAAGAGTGATGCGGAAGGCGCAGTGAGGATTTGAGAATATCGAATAATGAACAAGGAATATCGAATGTCGAAGGGAACAGAAGAAGTCCGATCGATATTCGATATTCCTTGTTCATTATTCGATATTCCTAAAACCTTACCGTGGGGCACCGGACGGCCCTGCTGCCGGAAGAGGGGAATACACCGCTTTTGATGATAGACAGTTCGTATGCGCCTCTTGTACCGTTAAAGTTGTTGAGCGTGGAGATCGTAGCGTCATAGCTGAAGGTGAAACGCATATCGTTGACCTCGTAGCCGGCCATGGGTATCAGGGCATCCTGGTTGCGGTAATATAAACCCAGTATCAGTTGCTTGGACCCATCGCCGCTAAGGTCACGGTTGGCATTAAAACCGATCACGGTTTCCCAGGCATTACCCATTTTGCTTACATATACATTCGGGTTAATGATCCAGATATCCTGCAGCTTGATATTGCTGTTCACAAATGCAGTATACCTGCGGAACAGGCGGTCGTCATACACGGTGGGGTCAAGGAAATTTTCGCGGGGCCTGTTCACATGCATAATGCTTACCCCTGCATTGAAGTACACATTCTCCGAAGCAAAATAGGCATAGTTCAATCCCACATTAAAATCGAGGTACGATGTGCGGCTGTACAGGAAGGGTTCATTGCTCGGGATCGTGATATCGAAAAATTTACCATTCCACTGGTTATCGAGCGTGAGTTTTGATACATCCACGCTCTTGCTGGTAAACCCGATGCTGAAGCCGCCGCTGAGCAGGCTGTTATAACCCAGCATCTGGTGGTACGCCACGGAAGCAAAGCCACTGGTGCGGCTAAGGTTACCGCTGCCTGCCACATCTTTATACAGGGCGCCGCCAACACCCAT
>DASVLZ010000102.1:0-2713 GCA_036384615.1 Sediminibacterium sp. | reverse complement strand
ATCACTCACCAGGTAACTGATGAGTTTGCCTGTGGAAGGGTCCTGCCGGCCATCTGCGAGGCGGGTGGCTCCTTCACAGATATGGAGATAAGCGATCTTATTCCCTGCAGCTGCATACGTAATGAACTGGCGTGCATGGTTGGCCGTAATACCTACAGGACTTGTGGCGCTGCTGAGCGTGTGGGCTATACAATCCAGGTCAAGTTCCAGGCCGCACAGCGTATCATCCGTAAAATCGATGGCATGCGCTATGGCCTGCACAAAACTGCGTTTTTCATGCAGGAAGATATCTTCATACGTAATACAGTCGATGAAGGGGTTGTTGACCATATCCATCCATGCATTCTGTGGCAGGTAGTTTTCGTGTAATCCCACCACACAATATTTTTCCAGGTAGCCATCGGCTTCTGCATAGGTAAAACCGTTGCCACTGTGCCTCCCTTCCATGGGCCTGAAATCCGCATGTGCATCCAGGTTAATGGCATTGATCTGGGCAATGGGTATAACACCCGCCTTATAAAAACCTTTGGCAGCACCTTTGATCGAGGGATAGGAATTGTTATGACCGCCGCCGATGAGTATGGGTATTTTTTTATTCTGTGTGATGATATGTACCAGTTGCTCTACTTCCTCGTCTATCGTATTCACTGCATGGCGATAAGCGGCCAGCTGTTCATCAAAGCCATGTGCATTCCTGTCGATCAGGCTGTTGATATCTGAAAAATCAAAATGGCCCAGCATGAGTATCTCCGCGCCTTCGAGGAAATCGTTGCTTTGAATATTGAGGAATGATTGAAGAAAAGGTATCCAGGCAGAATCCGCACCGCCTACTCCCATATTCGCCCGCACGCCAATGTCTTCGGGAATACCCGCCACTACAAACATGGCGGATGACTGCTGCAGGGATGTTTCCAGCGAAGCCGGATCGGCCAACACCTGCACGCGCTCTCCCAGCTTGGTTTCAAAACGCCTGATACGTGTTAGTGAAAGGATGTCTTTCTTGCTGTAGTATTTAAAATGATGCATATCGCAATACGGGATTTTCTTAGCCTGTTGCCCAAAGCAAAGGATTCTAAATATACTAAATAAATATCCCGTTGATCATCACTTTGTCAACCAGGTTGGAGCCAAAGGCATACGGAAGATAAGCGATTGATGGAACCGGCCTGGTAAAGATGAGGTTGGCTTTTTTGCCCACGGTGATGCTGCCCATATCCCCACCCGCATCCATGGCATATGCCCCGTTGATAGTAGCCGCATTGATGGCTTCTTCCGGGAGCATCTTCATACCAATACAGGCCATGGATACCACCAGATTCATATTACCGCTGGGACTTGATCCCGGATTAAAATCGGAAGCAAGCGCTATGATACAATCAGAATCAATTAATTGCCTTGCAGGTTGAAAAGGCATGCGCAGGAAAAATGCTGCCGTGGGCAGCAGTGTGCCGATGGTACCGGAACCCGCAAGGGAATGGATAGCGGCTTCATCCATGGTTTCGAGATGGTCTACCGATAAAGCACCCAATGCAACTCCTGATTGCACACCGCCTGACAAGCTCAACTGGTTGGCATGTATCTTGGGCACCAGCCCATATTTCATGCCCGCGCTGCAGATCCTTTCTGTTTCTGCAGCAGAAAAAAATCCTTCTTCGCAAAAAACATCTATGTAATCCGCCAGTCCCTCTGCTGCAATAGCAGGCAGCATTTCTTCCGTCAGCAGCCGGATATATCCTTCATGATCATCCCTGTATTCCTGCGGGTAGGCATGCGCCCCGAGGAATGTGGCTTTCACGGGTATGGGTGCTTTTTCTTTGATACGCCTGATCACGCGCAGCATTTTCAGCTCAGACTCCGTGGTAAGTCCATACCCGCTTTTGATCTCGATGGCGCCGGTCCCCAGTCGCATCAGTTCCTGCAAACGCAGCCATGCCTGCTCAAACAGCATATCTTCCGGGGTATCCGCCAGTTTTCGCGCAGAATGGAGGATGCCGCCGCCTTTTGCCGCAATATCCGCATAACCCATTCCCCTGATCTTGTCTACAAACTCCTCTTCCCGGCTCGCGGCAAATACAAGGTGCGTGTGGCTATCACACCAGCAGGGCAATACACTGGCCTGTTCCGCATCCGTTACCATCATACCTGTATACGCATCCGGAGAAAGATTTTTCATCTCCCCGAAATCGCTGATACGCCCTTCGTGTATGACCAGGTACGCATTTTCGAGCACCGGCAATACCAGCAGTTCCTTTCCCCGTAAGGGAGAGGATACCGTTCTTACATTCACCAGCTGGCGGATATTTGTAACGAGGGTGTTCATCCCGACAAAACTAAGTGAAAACAGAAGACACATCGTGTTGGTAAGCGGTGCAGGCAAAGCCCTATCTTCATTCCATGCTAACCACACTCACCATAGTCCGGTATCCGAAATGGATAGGTTGGGCCGGGTTATTGTCGATGGCCATATTCCGCATTCCGTTGATAGTATCGGGCAAACTGGTTTTCTGGAAACTGCTGGGCTGCGGAAAAAACGGCAGCTTCAGCATGGTGCCGGACCTGAGGCAGTGGGGCGTGCTGGGAGTATGGAATAGGGAAGCTGAAACCTGGGAACAAGTTGCAGGTAATTCATTAACACCCCCGTTTCCCCTCTTTCTCTCCCGCTGGTGGCGATTTTTCCGTTGCAAAACATACACATTCGTGCTGCAGCCGCTCG
>DASVLZ010000101.1:0-10339 GCA_036384615.1 Sediminibacterium sp. | reverse complement strand
CATTGATGTACTGCATTATCGTTTTCAACTCTCCGTTTCCGACAGTAATGATGTTGTAAAAGGTGATGCCTTTGTGAAACTGCAGTTTACAAAAGCCTCCGACCAGTTATACCTCGACCTGATCGGTATGAAGAACAATGGCAAGGGTATGACCGTTACAGCTGTGCAGGAAAACGGCCACCCGCTTTCTTTTGTTCACCGCAATGATTCACTGCTGGTAAATATGCAGGCAAAAGAAGGAGATATCAAAGAAGTGGAAATATTGTACGCCGGCATTCCTGCAGACGGACTGATCTTCAGCAAAAACAAATCCGGCAGCCGTACCATCTTCGGCGATAACTGGCCCAACCGCGCCAGGAACTGGCTGCCCTGCAAAGACCACCTGTCTGATAAAGCTACCGTTGAATTTATAGTTACCGCGCCCGGCCATTACAAAATAGTAGCCAACGGACTGAAGCTGGATGAAACTGCTGCCGATGCAGGTTTCAAAACCACGCACTGGAAAGAATCCGTACCCATTCCCACCAAGGTAATGGTTATTGGCGCTGCGGATTTTGCTGTGAGCGATCCGGTAATGGTAAACGATATTGCTGTTACCAGCTGGATATTTCCCGAACAAAAAGAAGCAGGGTTTGCGGATTATGCGCCTGCGGCGGATATCCTCTCGTATTTTATCCGGAACATCGGGCCTTATTCTTATGAAAAGCTGGCCAATGTACAGTCGAAAACCATTTTCGGCGGTATGGAAAATGCGGGCGCCATCTTTTATGCAGAGAGCAGCGTGAGTGGTAAGAAACGTGTTACCGGATTGCTGGCGCATGAGATAGCACACCAGTGGTTTGGCGATGCCGCCACGGAAAAAGACTGGCCGCATATCTGGCTCAGCGAAGGGTTCGCCACTGAAATGTCGCAGCGCTACCTCGAACACCTGTATGGAAGCGATACCGTGGTGAGTATGCTGAAAAACAACCGCAGGCTCATCATCGCATTCACCAAAAAAGAACGTGTGCCCGTGGTAGATACCACGAAAGGAAAAGACATCATGAAACTGCTCAACACCAATTCTTACCAGAAAGGCGGCTGGGTGCTGCACATGCTGCGCACGCAACTGGGTGATGCACTTTTCTGGAAATGTGTGCAGGCCTATTATGCCCGTTATCGCGATAAAAATGCTTCCAGCGCCGATTTCCAGCAGGTGATCGAAGAGGTGTCGGGCAGAAGCTGGAAAAACTTTTTTCACCAGTGGCTGTATATTCCCGAAAACCCCGCCCTGAAGATCAGCTGGCGGTATGATGAAAGCAGTAAAGAAGTGATCGTATCTGTTGCACAGCAAACAGACTACCTGTTTACCGTTTCTCTCGATGTGCGCATAACAGATGAAAAAGGCAACTCATCCAACAGCTCACTGCCCATCGCCGAAAAAACCGCTGAATTCAAAATCCCCTTCAACAGCAAACCCACATCCTTTGAAACTGATCCGTTCTGCAGGTTGTTGTTTGAGGAAGTGAAGAGTTAATTGGGAAATTTTGGAATTGGGAAATTGGGAAATTTTGATTTGGAACAGGATCCTGCAACAAATGGAAATTCCCCAATTTCCCAATTCCAAAATTTCCCAATTTCAAATCCCCACCTTCATATTATAAAACATAAACGCCCACTTATCCGCTTCAGCGCTGATGACCTGGCTGGTTGACATGCCTGCGCCATGGCCCGCCTTGGTTTCTATGCGAATGATCACGGGGTTATCTCCTTTCTGTTTTTCCTGCATGGTAGCTGCAAACTTGAAGGAGTGCGCAGGCACCACGCGGTCATCATGGTCGGCAGTGGCAACCATGGTGGCGGGGTATGCGGCTTCTTTGATATTGTGCAGGGGTGAATAGCTTTTCAGGTATTCGAACATTTCTTTGGAGTCGGCGGATGTTCCGTAGTCATACGCCCATCCCGCACCGGCGGTAAAACGATGGTAACGCAGCATATCCATTACGCCCACAAAAGGAAACGCTACTTTACAGATGTCGGGCTTTTGCGTAATAACCGCTCCTATCAGCAAACCACCGTTGGATTTCCCCTGTATGGCCAGCTTTTCCCTGCTGGTGTATTTATTATCCACCAGGTATTGTGCCGCTGCTATGAAATCATCAAACACATTCTGTTTTTTATCCTTTACTCCCGCCAGGTGCCAGGATTCGCCGTATTCGCCGCCGCCGCGCAGGTTGGCTACTGCATATATGCCGCCATTTTCGAGCAGCGCCGCATTGCTGGTGCTGAAATAAGGAGTGAGGCTGATGCTGAACCCGCCATATGCATACAGCAGCGTGGGCGCCGTTCCATCGAGAGGTGTGCCTTTCTTATATGTAATGATCATAGGCACCCTGGTGCCGTCTTTGGAAGTGTAGAACACCTGTTTGGATTCATACGCATCGCTGTTGAATGGTATTTCCGGTTTTTTATACACTTCCGATCTGCCGGATGCGATATCCATTTTATAAATGGTGGCCGGAACAACGTATGATGTGAATGAATAGTATAACTCCTTCTCTGTTTCCTTGGCGCTGAAGCCGCCGGCAGATCCCAGTCCCGGCAGTGCTATATCGCGTATCTTTTTACCGGCAAGATCGTACTGCACTACCTTGCTGATGGCATCTTTCAAGTAGGTACAGAAAAGATTGCGGCCGCCGGATGATACGGATACCACTTCTTTCTGCTCCGGTATCAAAGGTTCCCAGTTCTTCATTTGCGGAGCGGCTATGGGTACACGCATTACTTTACCATTGGGGGCTTCGTGGTCTGTCTGCACATAAAAATACTTATCATCAGAGGTAATAATGCCTGCCTGTGATTTCATATCACCCACCAGGGTGATCACGGGTGCATTGGGCATGGCGAGGTCCTGCACATACAGTTCATTACCATAGGTAGCATTGGCTGCATAGATCACCAGCCATCTGCCATCTTCCGTTACGCCGGCAGATACATACCTGCGGGGAGTAATGCTTCCGCCAAATACCATTTTATCCGTGGCCTGCTGTTGCCCGAGGGCATGGTAATACAGCTTGTGCTGTTCTGTTTTACCTGAAAGCTGGCTGCCTTCCTTGGGTTTGTCGTAGCTGCTGTAATAGAACCCTTCATTAGCTTTCCAGCCCACACCACTAAATTTCACATCCACCAATGTATCGCCCACCTGCTTCCTGGTAGCCGCATCTATAACGATCAGCTTATGCCAGTCGCTGCCCCCTTCCGAAACCTGGTAAGCAGCCAGTGAGCCGTCTTTCGAAAAGGTAATGTCTGCCAGGGATGTGGTGCCTGATTCAGAAAATGTATTGGGGTCGAGGAACACTTCCGGCTCACCGCCATCTTTCTGGCGGTACAATACCGACTGGTTCTGTAATCCTGAGCGCTTATAAAAATAGGTGTACGCGCCTTCTTTGAATGGTGCGGAATAACGATCATAGTTCCACAGTTCTTCGAGGCGTTTTTTGATCTTATCGCGGAAAGGTATCTGCGAAAGATAGCCCTGTGTTACCTTATTTTCTTCCTGCACCCATGCCTTGGTTTCGGCAGAAGTGTCGTTCTCGAGCCAGCGGTATGGGTCGGCCACTTTCGTGCCAAAATAATCGTCCATCACAGTAGTGTCTTTGTTTGCAACCGGGTAAGTAACCTTGATCATGGGAAAGCTGGTTTCTGTTTTGCTTGACTGGCAGGCTGCAAAGAGCAATACTGCCGGAAGAATGAGGTGGCTGGGTTTCATAAGCAGGTGTATATGTATTTTTTAAAATTAGCCATTCAGCGGGAATGATGTGGCGGGGCAGGATTATTTACTGTATTACCGGAATGAAAAAAGCGGGAATGGTTCCCGCTTTTTTATGAATACCTGAATACGAAGTCTTAGTATTTGGCCGGCTCACCGGGTTTGGGTGTGGTCTTTTTGATGAAGTTGCGCAGGCTCTGGTTGGCTGTTTCGAGATCGGGTTTGCGCAGGTACATCATATGGCCGCTGCGGTAGCCTTCCCAGCTCATGCGGTCTTTTAGCTTGCCGCTGGGGTCCATCTGCCACATGCTGTATTTGGCATTGAAATAATCGCAGGCGCCATCATAATAACCAGACTGTATCAGCACATGCAGGTAAGGGTTCTCGGCCATGGCCTGGCGCAGGTTCTCACCGCTGCGGTCGCCGTTGCGGTCCCAGGGGTTTACGGGGCCGAACATATAATAGCGCAGGTCGGTTTTATATTTCAGCTCTTCGCGCAGGTACATGTTGATGGCCGGGGTAAAGGAATGCTCCCATGAAACCAGTTCCGCATTGTAATCAGGCGATTCACCGCCATCGCTGCGGTCAATACCCTTGTAGCGCGAATCGAGCCTGCCTACAGTATATCCTTTATCGCGCAGCAGTTCTTTCCAGAACAGGTTGGTGGAGATATCCATGTTGTTCTGCTGGATCACTTTTTCAGAGAGGCCTGAATACCGCGACATCTTGGTCATGATCTCTTTCTTCTTAGCCTCATCCAGGAACCCGCCTTTGGCAATCGCAGGCAGCAGTTCGTTAATGGTAAACTGCTCCACTTCGGGCAGCATATTGGTAAGGTCTTTTTTCTGCAGGTCGGCCGGCAATGCTTTGTGGTACCATGCGGTAGCTGCAAAATAAGGCAGCCTGAGAGCAGACTCTACCGGGCCGCTTCTTTCAATACCGAGGGTGGTTGGCGATACCAGGATCACCCCGTTGAAGAACATCCAGTGGCTGTTCTGCAGTTCCAGTGCCAGTGCCGATACACGGCCTGTGCCATAACTTTCGCCTATCAGGTATTTGGGAGATGCCCAGCGGTTCATACGGGTTACAAAAGTGTTTACCCATTCTGCCAGGTACTTCACATCAGCACGTACGCCAAAGAAGCGGCTGGTGGGTATGTCTTTGCTCACTGCCCTGGAAAAGCCGGTGTTCACGGGATCCACATATACGATATCGGCCACGTCGAGCAGGGAGTTGGGATTGTCTTTTAAACCATAGGGCTGTACAGGATATCCTTCATCATCCACATTCAGAATGCGGGGACCGGTATAGCCGATCTCCATCCATACGGAAGGAGTGCCGGGGCCGCCATTAAAAGAGATCACCAGCGGGCGGGTGGCTTTGTCCTTCACATCAGTTCTTTCATAATAAGTAAAGAATACCCCGGCCTGTACTTTTCCTTCCGGATCCCACACAGGCATCATACCGGCCACGGTCTTGTAAGGTACTTTGGTTCCCCTGATGGTAACTTCATGGTCTGCGGTAACTGTCTGGTCGGGGTTAAAGGGAATATTGTACTGCGCCATACGGGCATCTGTAGCACCGGCCGAAGTAGCATTGCCGCCGCCGTTACCATTGCCGAATCCGCCGGCCTGTCCGCCGCCTGGTCTTTGCGCTAAAAGGCCTGCCGTTACTGTAATGGCAAGGCAGGTTAAGATCTGTTTTCTCATCTGAGCAGTTATTTTGGGAAATGAAAAACCGAATGTAAGCGTTATGCGGCAATAAAGCCGCATACAAAAGGCAGGCTTATGCTTCGCATCGGCGAATAAATACGGAGTATTATTGCGTGGATTGCTGACCACCCTGTTTACCCTGGTGGCCTTTATGCTGTGGCCTTCCGGAACCCGGTTTCCTTCCGTTTGCCTGCTGCCCGCGGTGTGGCGGACGGCTTCCCTGTCTTTGTGATTGCGGACGTCCTCCCTGCCTGTTCCTGTTGCCACCCTGCCTTCCCGAACCGGGATGGTATGCCGGCACAGGCCCCAGTTGTTCCGGCACAGCGGCCTTGGTTACGGGATGACCGAGCAGTTCTTCTATCCGCACAAATTTTCGCTGGTCGGCCTCGCTCACCAGCGTGTATGCCGTACCGGTACTGGCAGCACGCGCGGTGCGGCCTATGCGGTGTATATAATCTTCGCCATCATTGGGTACATCATAGTTGATCACCAGGTCTATATCTTCTATATCTATGCCGCGGCTCAGCACATCTGTTGCCACCAGTATCTTCAGTTTCCGGTTCCTGAAATCCTGCAGCACCTGCTCGCGGCGCGTCTGCTCCAGGTCGGAATGAATTTCTTCTATGGAAAACCCCGAGCGTTTCAGCGCCTGTGATAACTGTTTTACACTCTGCTTGCTGGAGCAGAATACGATCACGCTCTGGAAATCGCGGCTGCGCAGCAGCAGCTTCACCAGCGCGAGCTTCTGCGGCTCATATACTATGTATGCTTCCTGCAGGATCTGTTCCGGTGGTTTGGATACGGCTATATTTACTTCGGCAGGGTTGTGCAATATCTTCCTGGCCAGTTCACGCATTTTCGAGGGCATGGTAGCGGAAAACAGCAGGTTCTGTCTTTTTACAGGCAGCTTGGATATAATGCGCATGATATCATCATGAAAACCCATATCCAGCATGCGATCGGCTTCATCCAGCACCAGGTATTTCAGGCCCTGCAGTTTTACATAACCCATATTAATATGTGCTATCATGCGGCCGGGAGTGCAGATCACGATATCCACACCGGTGCTCAGCGCTTTTTTCTCTGCTGTAAAAGAGCTGCCATCACTGCCGCCATATACGGGAATGGAGCTTACAGATGTGAAGTACGACAGCGCCTCCAGGTTTTCCGCTATCTGCACAGCCAGCTCACGCGTGGGCACAATGATCATGGCATTGATCTGGTGCTCATCATGCGGCTCGGTGATCAGCTTGTGTAAGATAGGCAGCAGGAAGGCGGCTGTTTTGCCGGTGCCTGTTTGTGCGGAAGCAATAATATCCTTACCCTGTAATATGGGCACCATTACCTGCTCCTGTACGGGAGTGGCATTTTCATAGCCCATAGCATCTATTCCTTCGAGGATACGCTCATCAAGGCCAAATTCAGTAAATCGCAAAGAGGTTATTGTTGGTTGGAAGCAAATGTACGGCTAACCTACCATAGCCAACGGTCAATTACAGTCCGCTGAAAGTTACACCGATAGAAAACTTGTGCATTCCCGCACCAGTGCCTTCCTTAAGAACATTATTGAACTGGTAGCCGGCATCGAGAGAAATGAAGCCGTAGCCTATGCGGCCGGTAAGGGCCAGCATGGTGCCGTTAAAGAAACGTTTATTGCTCTCTTTTACCACGTAACCGGGACCATAGACAGATGAACCGGATTTGGTTACCAGGTCCTTGCCCTTGGTATAGGTCTTGAGCAGGGTACCTACCTTAACACCCAGTGCCGCCTTCCAGGAACGGTTGGTATTGGCGGGGTTGCTGTAATAACGCAATTCCACCGGCACCTCGGCATATATGTTGGTTACCTTGAATTTTTTGAAATGGTCTACGCTATCCACCGCGGTAAAAGGCAGGCGGGTCGTGGGAGATTTGATATCCACTAGTGTATTGTCGAAGAACATATTACTGCTGCCGATGCCCACACCAAAAGCCACGCTGAACTTGGGATTGGTCTTGAAAGGCCTGTCGAGCATGAAGTATATATTGAAATGCCTGCTGAAACCGCCTGTACGCACGCTGTCGGGGCGGCCGGTCCAGCTATCGGAACCATACTGGATCATGAAATGGTCGGCGGCGCGGTTGCTCAGGTCGATCTTTACAGCCCTGCGAGCCGAATCATTCTGTGCAAAAGCCATTACCGAAAGAACCAGACCCAGAGCTGCAAGTAGTGTTTTTTTCATGCTGATTAGTTATCCATTGGTTGCCAATAGGGCGCAAATTAACAGAATTGGTTCCATAGAAGGGTTAAAAATTAGCAAAAGGTTTGCAAAGGTATCGGGGCGATGGCTTAGATCATGGTCCATAGTCCATAGTCCATGGCCCATCTATCGCACCATGGACTATGGACCATTGACTATGGACTATAAGCCCCCAACTCACGCCATCCTCCCTTACCTTTGCAGCAAAATATACGGTTTGATAGAGAAAAAGCAGAAGATAGCGGATGGTATTGAGGAGAAAACGGTGCTGGTGGGGCTGGTGCAGCAGGATCAGACGGCGGAGCAGGTAACGGAATACCTGGACGAGTTGGCATTCCTTGCCTCCACGGCCGGGGCGGTAGCAGTAAAACGGTTCACGCAAAAATTGCCTCACCCGGATAGCCGCACATTTGTAGGCAAGGGAAAACTGGAAGAAATAAGGAATTACCTCCAGGGCAAAGACATACAACTGGTGATCTTCGATGATGAGCTTACCGGTTCACAGATCACCAATATAGAAAAGGAACTGGGCGTAAAGACCATTGACCGCAGCGACCTGATACTCGATATTTTCGCCAGCCGTGCACGCACAGCGCAGGCCAGGGTACAGGTAGAGCTGGCCCAGTACCAGTACCTGCTGCCACGTCTCAAGGGCATGTGGAAGCACTTGGAGCGCCAGGGCGGCGGCATAGGCACACGCGGGCCCGGCGAAACAGAAATTGAAACAGACCGCCGTATAGTAAAAGACAAAATTTCGCTGCTGCGCAAACGCCTGGCTGAAATAGACAAGCAGGCATTTACCCAGAGAAAAGAAAGGGGTGAGCTGATACGCGTTTCTCTTGTAGGCTATACCAATGTGGGCAAAAGCACGCTGATGACACTGCTCAGCAAGAGCGAAGTATTTGCCGAAAACAAACTGTTTGCCACACTGGATACCACCACGCGCAAAGTGGTGTTTGAGAATACGCCTTTTTTGCTAAGCGACACAGTAGGTTTTATACGCAAACTGCCCCACCACCTCGTGGAAAGTTTCAAAAGCACGCTTGATGAAGTGCGCGAGGCGGATATACTGCTGCACGTAGTGGATATTTCGCACCCGCAGTTTGAAGAGCAGATAGGCGTGGTGAACAAAACCCTGCAGGAACTGAAAGCCTTCGACAAACCCATACTCACCATCTTCAACAAGATGGACCTGTATGAGGAAAAATATTTCGATAAATGGTTGGGCGATGATGTAAAGCAGGAGATACTACGTGAGCTGCGTGAGAAATGGGAACACCTTACAGACAATACCTGCGTATTTATTTCAGCATCTGAAAAAAGGAATATAGACGCCCTGCGCGAACTCATCCTCAACAAAGTGCGCGACCTATACCGGATACGCTATCCTTACCGGACCATACATTTTTAAGTATAGTGGGGTGTGGAAGACCGTCTTTCACACTTCGTTACCTGCTCATAATTCTTTCAGTAATTGCAGCCCGTATGCTTTGTTGGCTCCATTATTCCAATTGCCCCTTACGCTGAAAGCCAGGCACCAGCGTCTTTCCCAGGCGCTGCCCCAGCGGATGCCGGCCCTGAGCAGGGGCTCATAGCCATCGTAATGGAGATTGCCCACAGTAGTTCTGATCTTGGTAAAGCTGTAAGCATAACCCGCGCCCACGTAGAGCCCAAAGTAGCTGCGGGTTTCATCGGAAGCGGAGTGCATGCCTATGTTAAGGTCGGCTACCACGGGCACATCAAAAGCCCAGCTGGCGGCGGAAAGGGTATCCTGGTAATGGTAGGTGTTTGTGCCATCGGTATCAGTAGAGCGGTAGCGGGAGGTCCAGCTGAAACCGCCCATAACCGGCGCCCCCAGGCTGATGGAGCCGCCTTTCCAGTGCAACAGGTCTTTACGCACCATATAAACAAGGCCCATGGTATGCAGGCGCAGCGATATATCGGATTTCATATAGGCCGTACCCTTGGTGGCCAGGGCGAAGATGTTTACGGAAGAACGGGTATATCCCAGGCCGAAGGCCTGGTCAATGCGCAATTGTGCTTTTACACCGGCAGTTATTGCCAGCAGGCCGCACAACAATGCGATAACAGGTTTATACAGCGCTTTCATATTCTTTGCCCTTAGTTCAGCAAATTTGCAGGAAAATACGTTCCCATGTCAGAACCAGTATGGAAATGGTACAAAATAAGTGAAAGTGAGGCAGAGATCCGCTGGCAGGAGAACCAGATGTGCATTGTGGAGGCGGGGGATAAGAAGGTAACCCTGGCCCGGCACAACGGCACCCTGTACGCCTTTGCCTGGAAATGCCCCCATGCCGGCGGCATTATGGCCGATGGCTCCGTGAATGCCCTGTGCCAGGTGGTTTGCCCCGTGCACCGGTACCGTTTCGATATACGCAATGGACGCAATACCAGTGGGGAAGGGTATTTTTTAAAGACCTACCGGGTAGAAACCCGCGATGATGGGGTATACGTGGGCTGGGAGGAGAAAAAGAGCTGGTTCTCTTTCTGATTTAAAGGCATTTAGATTTTGCAGACAATCATTTTTTCCTATTTTTGCCACCCCTTAGTGAAAACAATGGGGATAAACTCCTCCTTAGCTCAGTTGGTTAGAGCATCTGACTGTTAATCAGAGGGTC
>DASVLZ010000100.1:0-7497 GCA_036384615.1 Sediminibacterium sp. | reverse complement strand
AGTATCTGCCCTTCGTGCAGCCAGTTGCCGTAGAATTGCGCCAGCTGGTCTTTCCACCCCAGCTGCCATTTCGTTAATACATGCTTTTCGAGGGCATGGTGTGCTTTCAGTATTACCATCGGTGCAGCAGCTTCAAAACCTACACGGCCCTTGATGCCGATGATGGTATCTCCCACATGTATATCCCTGCCAATGCCGTAAGGACCAGCTATTGTTTGCAGGTATTGTATGGCTTTTACAGGGTGGTCAAACTGTTGGTCGTTTACAGATACGAGGTGTCCTTTTTCAAAACCCAGTTTCACTTCTTCCGTGCCGGTTTTTGTAACCTGTGTGGGCCAGGCTTCTTCGGGCAGCATGCCTTTCGACTGCAAAGTTTCCCTTCCTCCCACGCTGGTACCCCAAAGCCCCTTATTGATGGAGTATGCCGCTTTTTCAAAGTTCATGTTCACACCTTTCTTCTTGAGGTAGTCTATCTCTGCTTCCCGGCTCAGTTTCAGGTCGCGTATAGGGGTAATGATCTCCACGCCGGGGATCATGATATGGAAGATCATATCAAAACGCACCTGGTCATTGCCTGCGCCTGTGCTTCCGTGGGCAACGGCCACCGCATTCAGTTTTTTGGCATGCTCTGCAATATGTAATGCCTGGCTCAGCCTTTCAGCGCTTACGCTTAAAGGATATGTATTATTCTTGAGCACATTGCCGAATACCAGGTATTTTATAATGGTATCATAATAGGATTGCACCGCGTTTACAGTCGTGTGCGACTTAACTCCCAGCGCATATGCGTGCTTTTCTATATTGCCCAGTTCTTTTTCGCTGAAGCCGCCGGTGTTAACGATCACGCTGTGTACTTCGTAGCCCTGGTCTTCGGTAAGGTATTTCACACAAAAAGAAGTATCCAGCCCGCCGCTGAACCCCAGCACTACCACACCACCCTGTTTGTTATCTGCCATAGTATAATCGGTTTATCAGAAATGAAAAATGGAATGAAACAATGATCTCGGTTTTATATTCCCGTTGCCGGCGCCGCTCTCTTCGTCTTTTTTGAACAGGCGTTTCAGCAGGCGGCTTTGTTTTATCTTCATGAACCTCTCGTACAGCTTGGACTTCTGTTTGAACTCTGCTGATGTTTCATGAGGCTCATAATGGTCGGCAGGGTCGTACAGCATGGCCGTGCACATGCAGTTCTTCCTGTCCTTGCTCATGAGTATATCATAGTTCACACAGCTTTTGCAGCCCGCCCAGAACTCATCGTCATCGGTAAGTTCGCTGTAGGTAACAGGCTCATATCCCAGGTCGCTGTTGATCTTCATTACCGCGAGGCCGGTGGTAAGACCGAATATCTTGGCTTTGGGGTATTTCTGGCGCGACAGGTTGAATATGGTCTGTTTGATCTTTTTGGCGATACCGCTTTTCCGGAATGTGGGCGATACGATGAGGCCGCTGTTGGCCACAAATTCTTCGTGCCCCCATACTTCTATATAGCAAAAACCGACCCAGGTACCATCTTTGAGATGGGCGATGACCGCTTTGCCTTCTTCCATTTTTTTTGCCACATAATCCGGGCTGCGTTTGGCAATACCGGTACCGCGGGCTTTGGCCGAAGACTCCATTTCATCGGTTATGGTCTGTGCATAATGGGCATCGTCACCATTCGCAACACGAACAATAATCTGATCTTCCAACTTGTAATGATTAATAGATGTGTGAAAAGAAAACACCAGCGTGTTTGTACCGATCCGGGAGAATTTCCACTGATAGGGGCAATTGCCAGTTGCTCGTCCTATCAGAAACCACGTCGAGGTCGCGGCAAATTGCTGGTTATCACATCCCTGCTATTGAGAGAGGTGCGGAACCTGTCATTGATATGGATCAAAGTCTGTTTCACTTAAGAGATGGTCTGTAAACGGGGTGTAAAATTATCACTCTTTATAATATTTCTCCGTTTTTTTTATATTTTTTTCGTTAACACCTGTTAGCATAAAAAAGCCGTTCCTGGCGGAACGGCTTTTAACAGTTATGTGCTGAAGTGTTTATTCTTCATTTCCACCCCTGCGGAACTCTCCGCCGCCAAAACCGCCGCCACCCATGCGCATGCCCGGCATCATGCCTCCAGGCATATTGCCTCGCTGGCGTTGCTGTCCGCCAAACATGGAGCGCAGGTTATAGGTAAAGGTCAGCATAAAATAGCGGGTAAGGGTATTTGTACGGGTGTTGATGGCCTGTGTGCCGCTGAGCGTGCTACTTACGGATGTATTCTGTTTAAGGATATCGAAGCAGGTAAGCCTGAGCTCGCCGGCTTTGTTTTTCAGGAACTGTTTGGCAATAGACGGTGTTACCAGGAACGCAGTAGTGTTGTAACCGGGCGCCCTGTTGCCGTAGTGCGTATAATCGAAAGTACTTGCCATCAGCCATCCATTGTTGGAGTACAGCGTGAATTCCGAACCAATTGTCTGCGTGGTATAATTTGAATTCTGTGTAGGCGTAAGTGTATTCCTTACCGGGTTATACGCAAAGGAATAGCTGAAATTCATATCAAAGTTATTGGCCAGGTTGGTAGTCCATTTAATGGTTTCTCCCAACTCCGTATTACGTGTATAGCTGCTGGCCTGGTTGTACTTTATATTGGTAAGCAATGATTGCTGTTGCCAATATTTAACATTCGTAGTGAATTGCAGGCTGGATTTCGGTGATTTGATTGGGAAACCATATATGAAAGCACCCTGTACATTATATGTACCATTCAGGTTTACATAAGTGGTGGTTTTGATCCCGCTTCCATTCGTAGCCTGCACCACGGAGCTTTGGATATCGTTCTGGGTCATGCTCGCATTCAATGTGGCAAAAATGAAGCGCTGGGTGAATGGATCGAATGAATTATACAACATACGCAGGCTGTGCGTGAACTGCGGCCTCAGGTTAGGGTTACCCTGTTGGAAACTGATGGAATCAGAAGTGGTAAGTATGGGCTGCAACTGTGCAGTGCTGGGTTGCCCGGTACGTCCATTATAAAATATACGCAGCGCATGTGTACGGTTGAAGTTGTATGTGAAGTTCATGGTAGGCGTAAAATTCACATAGCTGCGGTCAACGATCACATTCTTGGTAGTGTTATTGCTTACCAGGCTCATGAACTGCAGGCCTGTACCAATATTGAAATTGAACTTGGTTCCCTGGTACCGGTAGCTCAGGTTGGCATTATTGGAATTGGCTACATACTCGTAAGAGTTACTGTACAGGCTGTCGAACCTGGAATATTTACCCGCAACATCATCAAAGCGGTAAGTCCTGTTGATGGATGTGTTTTCGTTATGGGAATAGGAATACCTTAATTCAATCATCGAGTGCTGTGAAAGCGGCTCTGTATAAGAAAGTGTTGGGTTGAATGTAAAAGATCGTGAAGAATCTACATAGAACTGGTTGATGGTGTCTGTTTTTATATACGGCTTGTAGAATGAGTTGATGGCATAGCTGTATCCTTCACCAGTAGTATTGCCGCCGGAGAAACCCAGGTCGAGCGACAGGGTACGGCCCCGTTTGGCGAACCTGTGGCGAAGCAGCAGGTTGGCGCCATTGATATTGAATCCGCTGGATTTGCTGTTGGTATTGTTCACCGAGCGGTTAATATCCACTCCGTTCTTACCACCTATCGTGGAAGTGGATGAACTGGAATTGGGCGCACTGTTCTGGAATACTATATTAGGCCTGAATATGAGGGATGTGAGCGTATCAAATTTCGCTTCCACATTGAAATTGATGGTATGTGTTTCCGTTCTGCTGATGGATGAGGAAGACTGGTCGTTGGTTGTAGTGGAATCCGGTGTTACCGTATTCACGATATTGCTCTTCTGCTCTGTTGCCACATGCGGCCTTGAATAGGCATAGCTTCCGTACACTTCCAGGTTCTTGCCCCATACATCACGGTAGTTGATGGCCCCGGCCCAGGTTTCGGTGATGCCGCTGCCGCCACCGCTGTTACCGCCGCCGCCAAAACCACCACCGCCTCTGCCGCCGCCAAATCCGCCACCGGCGCCACCTCTGCCGCCACCACCCAATATATCGCGACCGTTAAAGTTTTGTTTGTTCACATTATTGCCCTGGCCAATTACAGTAATCTGCTGGTCGCCATTCATATTGCTGAAGTTCATGCTCTCGTCATATACCCCGCTGGTTCCTGCGCCGATTACAGCCCGGCCGAATTTGCCTTTGCGAACTTCACTTTTGGTGGTGATATTAATGGTCTTTACACGGTTGCCATCATCAAAGCCCGAGAATTTGGCCTGGTCGCTCAGGTCATCGAATACCTGTATCTTATCTATCACATCGGGAGGCAGGTTACGGGTAGCCATTTTGGGGTCATCGCCCATAAACCGTTTCCCATTTACCAGTACGCGCTGTACGGTTTCGCCGCCGGATTTGATGGTGCCGTCCTTGCCCACTTCCATACCGGGTATTTTCTGTATCAGGTCTTCCGCCACCGCGTTGGGTTTGGTCTTGAAGGCAGAAGCGCTGAACTGGGTGGTATCCCCCTTCATCTGCACCGGCGATTGTGTTACGGTAACATTTCCCAGGTCGTTGGCTGCGGGAAGCAGGTATATTTTGCCGAGATCGAGGCTGGCATTGTCTTTAGAGAAAGTGATCCTGCGGTTAAGGGTTTCGTATCCCTGGAACCGTATCTGCAGTATCCTCTCGCCAAAACTGATATTGCTGATGGAAAAACTGCCATCTGCTTTGGCAAGACCGAATACTTCCAGTGTGGAGTCTTTGGCATTGAGGATGGTAACGGAGGCATCTTTCAGGGATTGCTTGCTGGTAGAATCCATTAACTTTCCTTTAACAGTTGCCGTATTCTGGGCGGATGCCGATACGCAAACCAGAACAAAAGTCAAAAGAGCTGAAATTTTCGTCATAAAGGGCGAATATAAATGTGTGCGAAGGTAGTTTTCCTCCGATTGAAATACAGTGTTTGTGTAACCGGGCGGAAAACTAATATGATAGCCGGGTTTACACATTTTTAATCGGTGAATGTATACGGAACATAGGTAGGGTTTTCGGCTTTCGGTGAGCGCCTGTTTTCTTCCGATAATTTGCCAGTATTAACAAACCCTAAGAACATCCGGTAGCTGATTCTATTAATTTTGGCAACAAATTATCCGCCTGCTTATGAAAAGATCACCCGCCCGCTTTTTTCTGTCCGGCCTCCTGATGGCCGGCATTGCTGTTTTTGCAGCCTGCAGTTCACAGCCTAAAGAAGAAGAAAAGCCTGCCAAGGATACCCTTACCATGAAAACCGATACTATCCTTTTTGACCACCTGCTGGTGGATAACAAAAAGGATCCGTCATGCGGCATGCCGGTTTCCGCAGGTATTTCAGATACTGCCCATTATAAGACCCATGTATTGGGCTTCTGTTCCAAAGAGTGCAAGGAAACTTTCGAGAAGAACCCCGAATCGTATATTGCTGCGGCGGAACTGAAGAAATAAGAGAATTGCAGATGGCAGATTGCTAATTGCAGATTGATGAGTAGTTGTCCGACTCCAATCTGCAATTAGCAATCTGTAATCTGCCTTTCTTTCTACGAGAACAAATACTCTACATCTTCCTTCGTCAGGCTCTTGACGAATCCTTCATCATCGGTGATGAGGTCTTTGGCGAGGTTGCGTTTGCGTTCCTGGAGTTTCAGTATTTTATCTTCCACCGTATCTGTACAGATCATACGGTAGGCAAATATGTTTTTGGTTTGCCCGATACGGTGGGTGCGGTCTATTGCCTGCTGTTCTACCGCCGGGTTCCACCAGGGGTCTACGATATATACATAATCCGCCGCTGTAAGGTTTAAGCCCACACCTCCTGCTTTGAGTGAGATCAGGAATACCCTGCACTGGTCATCGTTCTGGAACCGGGTGATCGCCTTCTCCCTTTCGCTTACCGTACTGCTTCCGTCAAAATATTCATATTCCACACCCAGCTCTTTCAGCTTTTCCCTGATCAGCGACAGCATGCCCAGGAACTGTGAAAAGACCAATGCCTTATGGTTGCTGATATTCTCAGTGATCTCCCTTCCCAGCTCTTCCAGTTTTACAGATGCATTCGGGAACTTCTCTTCATCCTTCATAATGGCCGGGCTGTCGCATATCTGCCTGAGCTTCATCAGTCCCTGCAGGATGGTGAGCTGCGATTTCTGGATGCCCTGTTCTTCCACCACACCCAATATCTTATCCCTGTAATCATTCCTGTATGCATCATATATTTTCCGCTGCTCTTCACCCATTTCGCAGAACAATACCATTTCCTGCTTTTCGGGAAGGTCTTTTGCCACCTGCTCTTTTGTACGGCGCAGGATAAAAGGATACAACAGTTTGCGCAGGTGGTCTTTCTGCTCTTTTTCCCCGAATTTATCAATGGGAATAGAGAACTCCTGTTTGAAGAACTCCACGCTTCCGAGCATTCCGGGGTTGAGGAAGTTCATCTGTGCAAAGATGTCGAATGTGTTGTTCTGAAGCGGGGTACCGCTGAGGCATAAACGGTTCTTTGCCTTCAGCAGCCCGGCGGCACGCGTTACTTTGCTCGAGGGGTTTTTGATGGCCTGGCTTTCATCCAGTATCACATAATCAAAAGCCACTTCCACAAACTGTTTGATATCGCTGCGCAGGGTTCCATAAGTGGTGATGATCACATCCCAGTTGCCGTTATCCAGCCGGTCGCGGCTGCGGGTGCCGCCATGGTGTATATAATAACGCAGCAAGGGGGTGAACTTCTGTATTTCGTTCTGCCAGTTAAACATCAGCGTGGTAGGACATACCACCAATGCTTTCAGCGTTCCGTTCTCTTCTTTCAGGTGGTGCAGGAAGCTGAGCGCCTGCACTGTTTTACCCAAACCCATATCATCTGCCAGTATTCCGCCCCACTGTACCTCGCGCAGGTAATTGAGCCATTGAAAACCGCTTTCCTGGTAAGGCCTTAGTATATCTTTCAGATGGGCGGGGGCAGGAACGGGTTTGATGGAATGATTTCCTTTGATGCGTTCATATTTTTCTTCCAACTGAAAGAACAGCTCCTCCTCATCGCGCTGCATATACAATTCCTCGATAACACTGAAATGGTATTTGCTCAGCTTCATGTTGCTGGCTTTCCCATCGCCCACGCGGAACAGCAACGAGTATTTTTTGATCCACTCTTCGGGAAGAATGCCCAGCGTACCATCATCCAGTTGTACAAACTGCTGTTTGTTGCTGAGGGCTTTTTTCACTTCCTCAACAGTTACTTTCTGTTCTCCGAACTGTATCTCTATCCTGGCATCGAACCAGTCGGTGTTGCTGCTGATGAATATCTTGGTGGAAGGCTTTGCGGTATTAAAACGGAAATTCTTCAGCGCCTCAAACCCGTATACGGGTATGTTCATATCCTTAACTGCGTCTACAAACAGGAAGAACCAGTTATTGCGCAGCACATCCACTCCTTTCAGGGCAAGCACATTCCCCTCCACAGGTCTT